>CAZPEQ010000480.1:0-2209 GCA_964585605.1 uncultured Weeksellaceae bacterium
AATCGTCAAAAAAGTCAGAAGCCCGAAAAGAGGCACCTATCATGGTCTGCATCGTCTGCCCCGTATCTCCAATGCAAGCGGGTGCTTCATAGTTAAAGTAAAAAACCCACTGGCTCTCATTAGGTTGGTAACAATGGTTCGCCAAGTAGAAGTAGGGTGTTCCATCGTTGTTGGTGTTGTTCAACATGGTTCCGGTACACCCAGACCCATCAGGACGTAAGAACATAGCCACCGAGGAGGCTTGCTGTTCCCAACCCGCGGCTATTGGACAAACTACATTGTTATGGCACGATGCAGCGGCATAACCAGGCCAGAAGTCCTTGCTCAATCCTCCTTTACCATAATTGAAAAGGTCAAGTACGCCGTGCGTAATACTCTCCACCTTGAGTGCCCGGCTTGCTTTACTAGATGAGGTATTCGTAATGTATTCAATGACTACGGTCTCCCCCGGTATTACGGAAGTTGCCCATTCTCCCGTTGGGAGCTCATTGGCTTCTGTAAAGGATCCGAGGAAAGTTTCTCGTTCCGCATCATAGAGAAAGAGTTGCGCTCCCGGTTCCAGATCAAATTCAGCGAATTGTAAACTGAGCATAGCTGCGCCTGGTGAGTTGATGGCGAAACGACATGCTTTTTTTCCATTTTGTAGTGTTTCCCATTGTCCTTCAGCCAGCACATCAACGGCATATTGTCGTTCAACGCCATATTGGAACGCTTGGCCTACTTCATAGGCTGTATTCATTACAGGATCCAATTCTTGGGCGGAAAGATCCTTCAGATGATGGGCTGGTATTGTGAAGGTTTTACCCTTAACGCTCCAATCTATGGGTTGTCCCCCATGGCTCACCTGAGCGTAGGAAACGGATCCAGCTAGTAGAAACAAGCTGATAATGAATAGCATTCTGGTCATAACGCCGCGAAAGTATTGTACAACCACAACGCAACGCAAGGCGCGAATATCACCATTTTATAACATTCAGATGGGATTTCTATTTCGAAACGATCACAAACTCGGTACGCCGATTCTTCGCCTTACCTGCCTCTGTTTCGTTGGAGGCAACGGGTTTCGTTGGTCCGAAACCGTCAAAACTGAGTCGATCTGCCTTAATACCTTGAACTAACAGATACTCCATAACGGTTGCAGCTCGGTCTTTACTCAATGCGAGGTTTGAATCCATCCCACCCACATTGTCTGTGTGGCCATGGATCGCGATCTTAATCGTCGCGTTCTCTTTCAGGAACTCGATCAAGTTCTCCAGGATATACTCTGACGCCTTCGTTATATCGGCACTGTTGGTGGCGTAGTTGATGTCATTCACCCGGTAGTTCTTTCCGACTTCGATTTTCTGCAATTCAAGGTCAGCATCAACAACACCTCCTTTACCCGCATCTTCTTCGGTGAACGCACGCGAGTCGAACACATGGTCTTCCTTCTTGACGGTTACCAGTACATCGCCAGCGTGCTCCAGTTTAACAACCGCTGCATACCCACCATCTTGTTCATCTACATTTATGGTCTCCACTTCACGCGTATCCATGTACTTTATCTCAATCGTGGCGTCTTTGACCGCCTTACCAGCCTCGTCAGTCACCTTACCCTTTACGATCAAGACCTCTTCTGGGCGCGCTTCTTCAGGCATGGTAAACGAATAAATATCGTGCTTACCAACACCTTTTAACCGATTACTCGCGAAATAGGCTGTTCGCCCATCAGCACTTACAATGAGTCCTGTTTCATCTTTATCGCTATTCACCGGATTGCCCATGTTCTTTGGAGTGGTCCATGAGCCGTCCTCTTTCAAGCGCGTATAGAAAATGTCATACCCGCCAGCTCCTTGCAAGCCATTTGACGCGAAGTAAAGTGTCTTACTATCACTGTGCATGAAAGGGACTTTTTCATCCTTTTTTGTATTTATGCTTGGAGGTAAGGGCACCGCTGTACTCCATTTGGTCCTCCCTTCGCGCTTGGCATAATAGATATCGTGTTGGCCTCCATTACCATCTGGAGCTGGCACGTAGCGGGTAAAGAACAGCAGCTGTCCATCGCCACTGAGCGAAGGTTGCGCTTCATATAAAGGAATTCCATCCTGTACCATGTTTATCTCTGGCCCCAACTCCTCCAGACCGCTCCACACCCATTGTTGCTTGGCATTATCAGGGCTGAATTTGAGGTCAAAATGAGTGCGATAAATACTACAATCCTTGTAAGATG
>CAZPEQ010000481.1:0-2208 GCA_964585605.1 uncultured Weeksellaceae bacterium
CTAAACTCAAGGGTTCAGCTTTTTAAAAGCGCGATCGCTGTAGAAACCGCCAAGAACAGATATTTGTTCGTACAACGTTTTCGTTGACTCGAAGCCATTCAATTGTTCGTGACTTAAGGCACTATACCAAGTGGCTTCTTCTTGGAACGTATCGATCTTATTGGTGCGGGCCAATTCAAGGTTTTCATAGGCCTGTTCATACAAACCTAAATTGTAGTAACACAGGCCAACATAAAATTGCGCGTTTACGTCTTTGGGTTCTTTCGACAACCACATATTCAACAGCTTGGCAGCGCCTTTATGATCTTCCGTAATGTATGCGGCAGAGGCCTTTTCAAGGAGTTCGGTATATGTAATGACCTTGGTACGTAGCACATCTTCTTCCTGTGCTGTTCCTTCAGATGCGGAGGTTCCAGTAAGATCCGGTCTAGAAGAATAGAGGGCGTACATCTCATCTGGGTGTACCAGTTTTAAATTATTCAGAAAGAGCAACTGGCGGTTACTGACCGGTAATCGGTTCAACTTAGGTCGTGGCTTTTCATGCAATTTCCCAACAGCCGGAACTTGTGGGTTGATGATGATTAGTTGATCGCTCGTGTCCCGGACCAGCTTTTCAGTTGGTGCGATAACGGCCAGTTCATTCTCAGCTGGTTTGCTGATCAACTCATCCTGTTTATGTCCTACTTGCTCCGTAACAGGTATCTCTATGGCTTGCTCAACAACTTCGTTCAGCTCTACTAATTCTTCCGCAGGATCGTACAGTACTACCTCATCACTACTCACTTCTACTTTGTTAGAGACGGGTTGTTGAATAGGCTGAGAGAAGTACCAAACAGACCATGCTACGGACAAGCCAATGCCAAGTAGAATGACACCGCGTGTTGCGCCATTGGTCCAATGGGCGGTGCCTCTTCCTCGTCGTCCGAGTTCGCTGCTCAAGTCGAATGCTGGAATGGCCATATAGCCTTCAACGGCATCGCTGCATAAGGCGCAACTTGCCATGTGAGCCTCCATGTCGTGTAAGGAAGCCCCGTCGAGTTTCTTGCCCGTATAGTCCTTGATCTCATCTAAGCTGAGACAGGATCGCTCGTTGAAGAGGGGGTTATTATCTATGCTGGTCGGCATGGTTTTGTAATCTTAGTTGCAGGTTTCTCCTTCCATTTTGGATACTACTGCGAACTTGCGCTACACTTAAGCCGGTCATTTCAGAAACGACTTTGTAGCTGTTTTTTTCTATGTAGAACAGCTTAATGCACTTGCGCTGTTCCTCTTTTAAACTTTCAATGGCTGACTCTAATTGCTGGAGATCTCGCTCACGCAACTGGGCCAATTCGTTCTTGTCCTCCGCCGCTGTTACAGCCTCGTTCAGCGAAACATGGGTCATCTTCTTATCGGCGCGCAATGCCAATAGACACTTGTTTCGCATAACGGTGTGCAACCATGACTTGAATGAACTGATCTCATGTTTCTTGATCAATGGTTCTAGCTCGGCGAAAAGCTCCATCACAACATCCTTACTCTGCTCCCTATCTTTCAGGTACTTCAGCCCAACACCCAAAAGCAGGTGGGCGTACCGATCGAACAGCACGCCAACCGCTTCTCGGTCTCCCTTTCGAGATCCGGCCACAAGCTCCAGGTCGCTGTGGCGGCTTTTATCTGGCCTTCGTAAGAACATGCAAGGGTTTGTTACAAGTTACGTATTTCGGGGTTGAATTTACTCGTTAGAGGCTTGCACGCGTTGTGCGTTCCACTGGGCGTAAAGATCGAAATAGCTTTGGGTATCTATTGCTACTACGCCACCTGTTATGTCGCCGAACCGAGCGGGTATTCCTCCTGTGTATACCGTAATGCGCGCAATACTCTTGGGTGGTACACCACTCAAGCTTGTACCCAGTTTCACGCCATCTACATAAAACGCCATACTGCCGCTTCTGCTGCCCTTAAAGTGTAGGTCCCCGGTTAAGGGATTCTGGTAAACAGCCGGAGCGATCGTGGGGATCAATCTAACAGGAGTCTTCGCGAGCGGGTTGTTTCGCAAATCTTTTGCGATTACGCTGATTTTAGTAGGTTCTTCGTGGTCGATCAGCGGTGGTTCCCATAGTCGATGTACGACCTCAAAGTCTGGCAGCGTTGAAACTGCGAATTCGATATCATTCAGGAACGTGATCTTGTCTGGGCCAACGTCAATGCCCGCATATTCTAATTTCG
>CAZPEQ010000482.1:0-2195 GCA_964585605.1 uncultured Weeksellaceae bacterium
CGTACGCATTCACACCAAGCTCCGCCGCAACATTCGTGAATGTGCCGTCCCCGTTGTTTTGGAAGAGCTCGCAAGGATGTTCTTTCTCGTTAGATTCATTGGCAATGAATAAGTCTAAATTTCCATCGTTATTGAAGTCTCCCCAAGCTGCTGCTTGAGTGGGATAACTGCTATAAACGCCACTTGATCGGGTAACGTCGGTGAAGTTTCCCTGACCATCATTGTTCAAGAGCGAGTTCGGCTGGCCCTTGCTTAACCATGCGCCGCGCAATACAAGCACATCTCGGTCGCCATCATTATCATAATCGGCGTGGATCAGATTAAGGCCTCCAGTAATTCCCGTTAATCCTCCCGCGGTTGTATGATCGGTGAATCCTCCTTTGCCATCACTCAACATGAGTTTCACCTGGTCACCGATCTTCCAGGAAGAAGCCATGATATCTAAGAAACCGTCGCCATTGAAGTCTTCCATACACGCACCACCAGAAAGTCCATTAATATCAATACCTGAGCCTATGGCTACATCAACGAATTGAGGAATATCCACGTCGTTTGCTGGTGAGTCAATTAACCACTTTACAGGCACTTGCCTAGGGTGTTCTCCTAGGGTCTGATAGGCCACATTCAACAACCACCTCGATACCAGGTCATCTGGAAATAAGGCCAAGGTTTTTGAATAGTGCTTGATCGCCTGGCGCGACCCCCAGGTGTCTTTGTGTTGCCCTTTCTCTCGAATAGGCCACAAGCAAGATTCATTGGTATGTGCTATTTGACAATTCTTCTGCTCTCCTTGACGCATGTAGCATATGCCCATCAACTGATATAGGCGTAGTTTGATCTCGTCAGGCATATTGAACGTTCCATTCTCCAATTGTGCCACTATGGGCTCGCAAATTGCAATGGCCTCTTGCGTTCTTCCTGCGTTCAGCAGTTCTTGCGTGGTTCGCAGTCCCAATATGACCCGCTGTTGGGGATCTGATGCCGCAACCATTTGTTGTTTGTATAGTTCTGCACGAGCTGAGTTAAGGTATGGGTTCTTACTAGGATCATTACGCTGACGCTGTATTGCGGCCAATTCATTCACCATCTTAGCTGTTTCAGACAATTCCACCGGAGCGGGAGGGGCAACTTGTTCGACTTCAGTTTCACCGCAAGCAGCAAATAGCATAAGGGTCAACACGGTTGAAAGGACAGAGCTTGGTTTAGGCATGAAGTGCAACGTTAATAGACTTGATAACGACATGGATCGATGCTCGGCCGGAGGTGTAATGGAATCCTTTCACGTCAACAGATCGCAATTGCGCGCAAAGGTAATTCGCCGGAAATCGGTTTGAAGCGTAAGAATAGCAGCAATTCTGGGTACCCTTAGTTGTTGTATAAGATAATTGGACTTATACCAACGCGCCATTTCGAATGGCCTCAACAACACTTGGGTCAAGTAGGGTAGAGGTATCGCCAAGACTATCTGCGGTGCCATCGGCGATCTTACGCAGGATACGCCGCATGATCTTACCAGATCGGGTCTTTGGCAGCCCAGTAACGAACTGAATATGGTCGGGTTTGGCAATGGGGCCGATCTGCTTGACAACCATTTGCGTAATGGCTATTCGAGCTTGTTCTTCGTTCAAGTTCTCTGCATTGGTAATGCAGTACGCATATATCCCTTGGCCCTTGATATCGTGCGGGTAACCGACCACAGCAGATTCAACCACGATGTCAGCCTCGTTGATCGCATTCTCGATCTCTGCTGTGCCGAAGCGATGACCTGAAACATTGATCACATCATCAACACGCCCGATGATCCGGTACATGCCATTCTCATCGCGGCGCGCACCATCACCCGTGAAATACTTCCCATCATACGCACTAAAGTAGACGTTCTTACAGCGTTCATGGTCACCCCAAGTTGTGCGCAACATGCTTGGCCAAGAATGCTTAATGCACAAATACCCCTCTTGGTCACTAGCGGTGATCTCGTTGCCCTCAACATCCATTAAGCAGGGTTGTATGCCCGGCAAGGGGTACCCCGCATAGGTGGGCTTCTGTGGACTTAAACCGCCTAATCCGGACAGCATGATCCCGCCGGTCTCCGTCTGCCACCAAGTGTCCACTATAGGAACTGAACCTTTCCCGATCTTGGCTTTGTACCATTGCCATGCTTCCTCGTTTATGGGTTCGCCAACCGTACCTAGCAC
>CAZPEQ010000483.1:0-2181 GCA_964585605.1 uncultured Weeksellaceae bacterium
TTAACCTTAAGCACCGTTTTGCCTGGCGGAAGCTATCTCTGGAGTAATGGTATGAGCACGAGCAATATCACTGTTAGCCAGCCCAACACCTATTGGGTCAATGTTACAACTAACGGCTGCTCTATTTCTGACACGATCGTGGTAAGCAACTTCACAGTAAACCCGGTTAATCTTGGCGCAGATACGAGTATTTGTCCCGGAGCGCAAATACTGTTAGATGTCACCACGCCAGGTGCGTCTTACCTATGGCAGGACGGCTCAAACAACGGAACCTTGTTAGCTACTGGAGGAAGCTTCTATTCTGTTACGGTAATTGATGCTAATGGCTGCTTCGCAGCAGACCTGATCAACATCTCTAATTTGACATTGAACCCCATTTCACTTGGCCCAGACGTGACGCTTTGCGCGGGGGATAGTGTGACACTTGATGGAACGACTGCCGGTTCAAGCAATTACGTTTGGAGTACGGGTGATACAACAAGTGTAATAACCGTCAACTCAAGTAATAACTACATCTTGAGTGCTGACCAAGGCGGTTGCGTGCTGATGGATACGGTGTCAGTAACGGTACAAGCCATTCCGCAAGCGAATCTTGGTCCTGACCTCATTCTTTGTCCTGGTGATTCGGCCTTGCTTGATGCCACTTGGCCCGGAGCAACGTACAGTTGGAGTACTGGCAGCACCAACGCCTCTATTTATGTTTCGAGTGCAGGTACTTATTCCGTACTGGTTGATGTGAACGGTTGTATTGACCAAGATACGATTTTGGTTGGCGTAGCGCCCGCATTCTCCATAGATCTAGGTAACGACACCACCTTGTGTCCCGGTCAATCACTCCTACTTAGCGTCAATACGCCAGGAGGAACGAACACTTGGAGTACAGGTATTTCTGGAACGAACCTGAATGTAACTGCTCCTGGCACTTACTGGGTGGCCACAACAGTGGGGAATTGTACGGAAAGCGATACAATCGTTGTGAATTTCCTGAACACGGGTGCACTCAACTTCGGGCCTGATATTGACCTCTGCACTGGAGATACGGCCATGCTGGACGCAAGTAGCATTGCAGGAGGCATATTCCTCTGGCAGGATGGTTCCACCAATTCAATTCTGAATGCAACGAGCAGTGGCTTGTATTGGGTTGTGGTTGATGTGGGAGGATGTATACTTTCAGATTCCATCAATGTCATGGTGAATACATTTCCAGTGCTTGATTTAGGAATGGATACTACCCTTTGTGCTGACGATACACTCGCCGTGACTTTAGCCGCAACTCCTGGCAACATTGCTTGGTGGAATGGTTCCAATAATTCAGGACAGCTATTACCCGCAGGAGGAACCTATTGGGTAACCATAGACAATATGGGTTGCATAAGCACCGATACGATCAGCGTTGGCAGTTCTCCCCTACCCGCGCCTGAATTAGGGAATGACACCCTTTTGTGCGCAGGAGCCCAACTTGTTCTAAATGCGCCAGCAGGCATGAGCAGTTATTTATGGAATACCGGATCTACTAGTGACAGTATTGTTGTTCTTTCTCCGGGCAATTACGCTGTAACGGTTGGTCTGAACGGTTGCTTTGCATCAGATAGTATTGACGTGACTTACCTGCAAGCTGGAGCTGTTGATCTTGGGCCAGATAGTCTCATTTGCCCCAATGAAGAAGTCGTATTGCGCCCTAGTTTGGCTGGAGCGACTTACCAGTGGAGCACCGGGGCGGTAAGCGATTCGATCGTCGTGACAGCGGCCGGACTGTATACGGTAGTAGCCATGATCAATGGGTGTTCTGAGAGTGATAGTGTTTCCATTGCGGTTGAACCGCTTAGCACACCGAGTCTAATCGAAGACACACTGATCTGTGAGACTGAACAGGTCGTTCTTTCGGTTGATCCTATGGGAGCGCAGGTCTTATGGAGCAATGCGAGTGCGGCAGATTCCATCGTTGTATCCACCCCAGGCACATATGCCGTTGAGTTTTTCCAAAATGGATGTTCCACCGCAGATAGTGTAGTGGTAACGGTTCAAACCCTCCTCGACACCTTGGACTTGGGAAGCGAATTTATGACCTGTGCAGGCACACCATTACTGGTTGATGCAACAACACCCGGCGCATTGTATTTGTGGAGTGATGGCAGTACAAACAGCATAGCCTCGTTCAGCGATGAGGGGGATCAATGGGTC
>CAZPEQ010000484.1:0-2180 GCA_964585605.1 uncultured Weeksellaceae bacterium
GATTTCAAAGGTGTTTCAAGTCCTCGTTTTTACTAAGTGCATGTTAGCTCTTCAGGGCAGGAGAACGAGTCATACGCAAGTACCGTCAAGCCGATAAGCCAGCATTGCTTCAGCTTATCAAGCTGAACACCCCAGAGTACTTCGCAGAAATTGAGCACGCGGACTTTGCTCGGTACTTGGAAACGGAGATAGAACACTACTTCGTCGCACGGGTCGATATGATGATCGTTGGCTGTGGCGGGATCAATTTCGCTGATGAGGGAAAAACCGGCGTGATCAGTTGGGATATCGTACACCCTCAGCACCAAGGTAAGGGTTTAGGTAGTATGCTATTGCGACACCGATTGGAATTACTCCAGGCCGAGAATCAAGTAGACCGGATCATCGTAAGAACTTCGCAATTGACACACCGCTTTTACGCTAAACATGGCTTTGTGTTAAAAGCAACAAAGGAGAACTACTGGGGAGAGGGATTGGATCTATATGCGATGGAATTTGAGTCCGGTTGAGCATCTTGTACCTTACCCCTCTTAAATCCTTGACCATCGAGAAGCTACTTCGCGAAATCGCACGATGCACCGTATGCGCAGAATATTTGCCACTTGGCCCGCGGCCAGTTGTAAGCGCAAGTGCCAAAAGCAAGATCATTGTTATCGGGCAAGCACCTGGCACTTTCGTGCATAAAAGTGGCATACCGTGGGATGACAAAAGCGGCGAGAACCTACGTATGTGGTTGGATGTGGATAAGCATGCATTCTATGACACGGACTTCTTTGGGATCATTCCCATGGGCTTCTGTTACCCCGGCAAAGGCAAGTCCGGTGATCTTCCTCCACGCAAGGAATGTGCCCCACTTTGGCACGATCGGTTGTTCAATCACATGAAAGAGGTGAAACTCACTTTGTTGATCGGTAGTTACGCTCAAGCAGCTTATTTGGGTGACTCTACGAAGCGAACGCTCACAGAAACGGTAAAACACTACACCGAGTATTTGCCTGATCATTTCGTCCTGCCCCACCCCTCACCACGCAACAATATTTGGCAGGCGAAGAACTCCTGGTTCAAGGAAGAAGTGATACCCGCTTTGCGGGAGCAGGTACATAGAATATTCGGAGCCTAGAAATTTACGAAAACCGACGCATCCACTCCCCCTTCTTGGCCTTAGTTTAACCAGAAAATGTAAGCACTAGCTCCTAGTGCTGTGAATCTTCCCAAAACTATAGTTTATTTAAATAATTTATTTTTATTACGAATTTATTTTTCTAGATTCAACGTCAATCAAGCAACAAATACAATTAAAATAGAATGTTTGATGTATTTGTAATAAGCTGATTATTAATTAAACCTAAAACTTACAACTATGTACAACCTATCTCTTAACCTCGTGAAAACGAGGTTCGCATACACACTTCTATTCTCACTCATAGGTCTTTTTTCTTCAGCACAAATAGTAGAGATCTGCGGTGATCAAGTTGACAATGATACGGACTACCTGACGGACTGTGCGGATCCGGACTGTTTAGACGACCCTTCATGCTCAGACAGATTCACCTGTGTTAACACCAGTGAATTTTACCAAGTAAGACAAGGTAATGAGGTATGGCGTTTTGATGAACAATTGGGCGATTGGGTACAGTTATACATAGGAAATTTAGTAATAAACTCAATGGGGTACAACGTACAAGATGGCCTGGTGTATGGGGTTAGTGAGAATTTCGAAATAGCAACACTGAGCAGTACTCAGATCACTGCACTTCCTGGTTCCCCCATCCTACCCCCAGCCAATGTCAATCCATTTAACGCCGCAACATACAATGCCGGTGATATGGATCTCTGTGGGAATCTATACGTTTCAGGCTTTCAATTTGACTTCATGTTGGTCATCAATGTATCTGAAATGACCTTTAATCAAATACCGTTGAACATCCCTGTTGATAATAACCGGTTATGGTGCCCTGATTGGACTTATCTGCCCGCCACTGGATTGCTGTATGGTATTACGAATGATGTCCTTGGTAATGTCCAATCCAATGCGCCAAATCACCTTCGTGTAATGGATCTACAAGGAAACCATGTCTTGGATATTCCTTTGACCGGTGCAGCTTGCGTTGGCTATGGAGCCATGTTCGCAGATGCGTTAGGTAACCTTTACGCGTATTGCAACGCAAGTGGAGATATCA
>CAZPEQ010000485.1:0-2169 GCA_964585605.1 uncultured Weeksellaceae bacterium
AGGCCAGCTGTTTCGAAGGCCAATTCATCCGGGCCAACATGGAAGGAGGCCATGAAGGACTTGAGCGAGGAGAACACACCGCAGGCTTGATCTTCAACTAGGCGTTTCTCCGTTCCATCGGTCTGCTGGATCATTACGTCCGACCCACAAGCTTTGAATGTGGCAATAGGTTCTAGGCAAATGAAACTCAGACTATCTTCCTTGGAGTGGTAGTCTGAACTTTCAAGAAGGCACGAACCAGGATACGTATCGCGCAGGTTAGTATATATAGAAACCGGCGTTAGGGTATCACCTAATATCGATCGGTATCTACGTTTTATGTGTTTCTGTTGCATGCAAAAAAAAATGGCCTGCTAAGCAGACCATCTAGAGTATTGTATATGTGTATACGACTAGTCCACCCCTTCGTTCAAGAGAGACCACCACCAAGACGTATTCACAAAATTCGCGTTCATTTCAAGGCGCAAGTCTAAGGACAGATCGAATGACTTTCCAAATTTTTCCGTATTTACTTCTCTTCACCTATATTGATCCTGTTGCACTGTTCATACTCTGACACATTGTAGTGGTCTACGGGAAAGCTCAAGAAAAAGCTATGATCCCTCAAGTGCAGGAGTCAAACACTCAGGCCTGTGTTTGCTTCCTATCAATGACGTAGCTATTCGCTTGTGCCAGGCTCGTGACCACCAGATCATTAATGCACACGTGTGCAGGTAAGGTCGTTGCATAGTGGACCAACTGCGCAATGTCTTCTGCGACCATGGGTCGGTAACCCTTGTAAGCATTTTTTGCACGTTGCTTATCGCCATGAAAACGTACTTCCGAGAACTCTGTTTCGGCAGCACCGGGAGCGATCTGTGTCACTTTAATACCATGACCTAATAGATCTATGCGCATGCCTTTGCTGATCGCATCTACGGCATGCTTGCTCGCACAATAAACATTGCCCTTTGGGTAAACTTCCTTACCTGCCGTAGAACCGATATTGATGATATGTCCACGCGCACGTTCAACCATACCTGGAATGACCGCTTTGCTGATGTACAAGAGTCCTTTCACATTGGTATCGATCATCTTATCAAAGTCCTCCAGGTCCGCATCTTGAATGAGATCCAAGCCACTCGCCAAGCCAGCGTTATTCACCAGTACATCTATCTGCTTCCACTCATCGGGCAAGGAATTGATTGCTTCTTGGCACGCTTCGCGTGACCGCACATCAAATGGTAACGACAACACCCGCACACCATGCGTTTGCTCCAGTGTCGACTTCAGTTGCTCCAAGCGTTCCCCTCTGCGTCCGGTAATAATCACATCATTTCCATGTGCCGCGAATGTTTCTGCTATCGCTTTTCCAAAGCCTGCCGTTGCTCCTGTAACCAGTACTGTTTTTTTCATCTTTGATCTACTACTTCTTTCCCAACGTCCTTGCTTCGCACAGCTTCACTGAATTGTCTGCTTCGACGGGCTCAGCATGACAATCCGAATCGCAGCCGTTACCGTTTTCATTATCCTGAGCCTGCCGAAGCGTCCCTTTTCTACTTTCAGCTTTCAGCCTTCAACTTTCTAGTTTCAGTCTAAACCCTCGCCACCGCCAAATAGTACTTCTCTACCTCTGCACTTAAGGCATGAATATTCAAGTTATCAGCCGCTTCACTGATATCTTCCAGTTCTCCATTCTTATAGAGAATACCGATCTGCTCATTGCGCTGATCATACGCTGCATTCGCTAAACGACCCGTTAGCACAAAGTGCTTCGCTTCCTCCATAGAAACACCTAAGCTCTTACTTAATTGACTGCGATGCTCATCAATCTCCGTTTCTGAAACAGGTAAGTTCCGCAACTCGATCTTAAAGGTCCTTCGGTTCAATAGATCTGAACACAGCTTACTCAACACCACATCGGCATGGCCCATCCAAACCTTCACGGCAGAAATGATATCATGATCATCCAGCAGCATGAAATCGTTTAGTGTTTCAACCCCGCGCTTTCCCGATTTGTCCGATAAGAACCGGAGCAAGTGAGGTGCAGCGAATACCGTACTTCCTCCCGCCACTAAAAATTTTGCCCGATTCAATATTTCCAGCAACATCATTTCAGCGGCAACGACTGTCTTATGCAGGTAAACCTGCCAGTACATGAGTCTCCTGGCAATCAGGAACTTTTCAATG
>CAZPEQ010000486.1:0-2150 GCA_964585605.1 uncultured Weeksellaceae bacterium
AGTACATCAGGCGACGGGCCACTAAGAATTTCTCTATTGAATAGACCCCTTTCTGCTCAACAACCAAGCGATCGTCTTTGATCTCGAGCATCTTAATGATGCGCTCATTCCCCACAACCCCTTCGGAAACCCCCGTAAAAAAACTATCCCTATTGAGGTAGTCCAAGCGATCCATATCCAACTGGCCACTCACCAATTGATGCAAGGCTTTCTTCGGGTACTCATTTCTAAAAATAGCGATCCCTACAGACAACAGTCCGTCAAATTGCTTGTTCAACTCATCCATAGCCCAAGCCCCGATGGCCTCATGGCTAATGCCTTCGATCAAACTATGTTCCAGCGTGTGTGAAAAAGGGCCGTGCCCGATATCGTGCAACAGAATGGCGACTTTGGCACCGAAGGACTCCTCTTCGCTAATGGCATGGCCCTTCGACCGCAAAACCTCTATGGCCTCTGACATTAAATGCATGGCCCCAATGGCATGGTGGAAGCGGGTATTCAGCGCTCCCGGATACACCATGTGGGTGAGACCCAACTGTTTAATGTGGCGCAGCCGTTGGAACCAAGGATGGTCAATGACTTGCAGCAATTTACCCGGGATAGTAATAAAACCGTAGATCGGGTCGTTCAGGATCTTGGATCGTGTGCTTTGTGGTACTTTCACGGTCTCAAATGTAACCCCTCTGCCACCCTGAAGCCTGCCGAATGGGTGACTTTAATCTACATCCGATAAGACCGTATTTCTCCAGCACTGCTGTAAAAGACAGAAAACTCTAAAAAACATTCATGAACAACATTCTTTGGGCAGACGACGAGATCGATCTCCTTAAACCTCATGTTCTTTTCCTAGAAGACAAGGGCTACAAGATCGATACGGTGAATAGCGGTATAGAGGCCGTTGAACGTGTTGGCAACAAGGATTACGACCTGATCTTGTTGGATGAGAACATGCCCGGGTTGAGCGGTTTGGAGACCTTGTCGCGAATTAAGGTATCCCATCCTTCCGTACCTGTGGTCATGATCACCAAAAGTGAAGAGGAGTATATCATGGAAGAGGCCATTGGCAGCAAGATCAGTGATTACTTGATCAAACCGGTCAACCCGAACCAGATCTTACTGTCCTTGAAAAAGAACCTGGATAACAAGCGCTTGGTAAGCGAAAAAACCACCAGCAACTACCAGCAGGAATTCCGCAACATTGGCATGCGCTTGGGTGATCGCCTGGGTATTGACGATTGGCAGGACATGTATAAGGACTTGGTTCGTTGGGAAATGGAATTGGCCGGTTCTGAGGATCAAGGCATGGCTGAGATATTGAGATCTCAGTGGCAAGAAGCCAATGACCTGTTCTCGCGTTTCGTTACCGATAACTACATCGATTGGTTAAAAGACCTCGGCGACGTGCCCATGATGTCGCATAAACTCTTCAAAGAGAAGATAGCACCCGGTATTGGGCAAGAAAGTGGGCCTTTGTTCATGGTCTTGATCGACAACTTGCGCTGGGATCAATGGAAGGCCATCAAGCCCTTCATCGAAGACCATTTCAGGGTAGAGCAAGAGGAAATGTATTACAGTATTCTCCCCACTGCCACACAGTATTCCCGCAACGCCATCTTCGCTGGCCTAATGCCTTCTGAAATCGACAAGGTATTTCCCGGTAAGTGGATCAGCGAAGGAGATGAAGGAAGTAAGAACGCCAACGAAGCTGAATTTTTGAAGGGGCAATTGCACCGCCTCGGCAAAGACGTAAAGCACAGTTACCACAAAATCACCAACCTCGATAAAGGCAGAAAGTTGGTTGAACAGCTCAGCAACCTGAAGAACAATGAGATCAACGTGATCGTCTACAATTTCGTGGATATGCTCAGCCATGCCCGTACGGATATGGAAGTCATTCGTGAGCTGGCTGAAGACGATCGCGCGTACCGATCGCTGACCGTTAGTTGGTTCGAGCACTCACCCCTCTTCGATATTTTGAAAGGAATCGCCGAAATGAACGGGCGGGTCGTGATCACTACTGACCATGGCACCGTACGGGTCACCGAGCCGAGTAAGATCGTTGGCGACCGCAACACCAACAGCAACTTGCGCTACAAGCAAGGCAAGAACCTCACTTTCGAATCTCGGGATGTGCTGGAAGTCAAAGACCC
>CAZPEQ010000487.1:0-2133 GCA_964585605.1 uncultured Weeksellaceae bacterium
TGGTAGGCTGGTCGGCTTCTTTCATAGTCACCTTATCCAAGGCGCCTTTGATCACGGCACGTACTTTTTCGAAATCATCTTCATAGGTCATTCCTACGTTGAGGTCTACACGAAGCTTGCCTAGCGTGCTCAGGTTGGTCATGATCCCGCTGGTCGCAATGCCATTTGGAATGATCACTTTCTTATGATCTAAAGAAGTAAGTACGGTGTTGAACACTTGTATCTCATCAACGGTTCCGACCTGTCCTTGAAGATCAACTAGGTCACCTACGCGGTACGGTTTGAATATCAAGATCATCACGCCAGATGCAAAATGCCCGAGCGTACCTTGCAAAGCCATGCCGATCGCCAGCCCTGCCGCAGCGATAAGTGCTGCAAAGGCGGTCATCTCGATACCCACAACACCGGCAGCTGTGATCAAAACGAGAACTTTCAAGATAACGCTGATCAGCGATTTTAAGAACGGTTGAATATCCTGGTCAAGCCCAGATTTATCCATGGATTTTCCGAGCATGCGTGTGATTACCTTCACGATCCAAAACCCGATTATCAGGATAACGATTGCACCTGCTAGCTTGGGCGCCCACTCTAGCGCCATGTCTTTGAGTTTTTGAAGGTTGTCTCCGATTGCGGCTGCGTCAGGGATAACGCCCCCTGAACCTTGATCCGCTTGTTGGTCTTGTGTCATCGTTAGTTTCGTTAGAAAGTTTGCAAAGGTTTGGTTCCAATGCAGTGATGACGGAAAAGAGAGCGGTTCGTCACAGAATCATATTGATCCAATCATTTAATCGCATATAATTTCTTCAACACGCCACTGCCGATCTCGTGCAGCTGTTTCCATGTCGCGGTTTTTTTGCATGTCGGAAAGCCAACCAAGCGGCAGGATTTGTTGGATTAGCCCCTACTTTCAGAGAAAGTAGCCAACGAGGATGTCTTTTCAATATTCGTAGACGTATATCAGGTGCTTCCTCAAAAAGCCATAACCGGATTCCCTTACCGACCCAAGCCTACCCTGTTCATCATAATTGTGTATGGACTCCCGAACCTGTTGACCTTTACGATAGTGAGCTGACGATAAGATTAAACCAGATTGTGGAAGGTACAGGGAAACTGTGCTGTCAGGAGGAGACCCTGATCGGCCATGGTGATAACTGACATGACGTGTATCAGTGTAGGAGTAAGTAGTTCTACCCACGTATTTGTCCTGCACGTATTTTTTTGTAAGTGCTTTCTCTCCACGCTTGTTGAACCATGTTGTATCTGTTTGGAAGCCGCCTGATGAAAAGATGAACGAATCGGGATAGAGCATCCGTTCGTGCTCAATAGGAACTTGGTTCTGATATCTGAAAATAGTGTATTCGCACATTCTTCCATTTTGATAGGCGATGGAAGTGAAAAAAACAGTGTCTAGGCACTTTTTCCCTTTACAGTCCAACGTCCACTGTTCCACGGGTTGGCCATTCTCGTTGAATTTTTGCAGCGTCTTGGTATCTAATTTCTTGGGGTATAACTTGCCCTTGCGGTTACAATTTCCCAGTTTTTGCCTTCCGTAGGACAGGATCTCAACGTGATTGCCGGCGTCGTCCAATGTGATCAACTCCATCAGTTGTAGCTTTCTACATGGGTAAAGGGTGATATTGCCAGCTCGGTCAACACATTGGTAGACCTTGATCTGTCTGCGGCTGCTGTCTTGAGCAGTCAGCGTGCAAAGGCTGCAAAACGTGGCGAGTAGGAATAAGTTCAAACGCATTAGATTGAATTTGCATTTTGCCGTTATTTCATCAACTACTATTACTCTAAGCTATGTAAACTTTTCAATACGCCATCGCCGATCTCGTGCAACTGTTTCCATGTCGCGGTTTTTTTCGCTTGAGGAGAAGCCAATGCAAGTAAGAAAGAAGGATTTGCTCCCGCAGATTTACCCTGCGTCATTTCTAAGTGGATCTCTACAGGTTCGCCTTTGTTGAACACGTCCAGAAAAACCACCTCCGCGTGGTACGACTTACTGCGCCGATCATCAGTAGCCATTTGCTGAACCTCCGCAGTGATTTCGGAAAGGTCGATTGTCATCTCTCGGGATCCTGCTACAGCTTTTGCCAGCCCCCGGTAATAATCGAGCAAGAAACGCTTCAA
>CAZPEQ010000488.1:0-2110 GCA_964585605.1 uncultured Weeksellaceae bacterium
TAGGTGTGTTGAAGACCCGATGATCACCAAAGTCCTTGGCTAGGGTTGCAGCCTCCCTGAACACACCCCCTAAACGACCGCCAACATCCTGCCCGTAGAGCAGGCACTCCGGATGATCTTGCATCAATTCGCGTATAGCGAACAAGGCGCAGTCCACCATAACGGTCGGCTCTTGATCACTTGGCGCTCTTTCTCCTGTTTCTTCTGTTATGGGTGTTGGTGCGAAAATGTGATCGAATAGCGAATCCGGATCCGGCTCTGCTTGCTCTAGCGCGCGCTTGTAATCTGTTTGCACCAACTTTTCCGCAGTCGATTCAATTTTCTCCAGTTCACTTGCTTTAACGCCCAATTGCAACAATTGCTCTCTGAATCGCGGGAAAGGATCACGCTTGGCGTGTTTAGCCAGGTCTTTTTCAGATCGGTAGAATTCCATCCGAACCCCTGAGGTGTGGTGGTTGAGCAAGGGCACTTTTGCATGGACCATCCACGGGCCACGATCGGTGCGCACATCGGCAATAACCTCTTGCAAGGTGGAATAGGATTCCAGAAAATCGCTACCGTCGATCGTTTTGACTTTCAACCCTTTAAAGCCCTTGGCATAATGGGTTGCATCTTGGGCTCGGAATTCCTCTGCGCTTGCACTGATATCCCATTCGTTGTCCTGTATCAGGAAAATGATGGGCAGTTTCTTGAGAACCGCCATTTGCATGGCCTCAGAAACCTCGCCTTCGGTTATAGATGCATCGCCCAATGAACAAACAGCAATGGGGCGTTCTTTGAAATCGTCTTTAATTCCCGCTAGCTCTTTGTATTGCAAGCCCATGGCCACCCCGGTTGCAGGGATCGCCTGCATACCTGTAGCAGAGCTTTGGTGGGGGATCTTAGGCTTATCGGCTCGATTCAGACTGGGGTGACTGTAGTACGTTCGTCCACCAGAGAACGGGTCGTCTTTCTTAGCCAGTAGTTGCAGCATGAGCTCAAATGGGGACATGCCGATTCCGAGTAGAATAGAATCGTCTCGGTAATAGGGTGCTACATAATCTTGAGGTAGCAGCTGCAAGCCCAGGGCTAATTGAATCGCCTCGTGTCCCTTACTAGTAGCATGCACGTATTTGCTTGTGACGCGCGCATTTTTCTCGTACAAGCTGCTCATTGCGCGAGCGGTGCACATTAACTCCCATGCTTCAATGAGCGTTTTGACAGCTATACTGCCTTTACTGGTCTTGCTTCGTTTTCGTGCTACAGCCATGGCCTTCTTTCCGGTTCACGAAGGTACGATTTCCGCTTGTTCATCGCGTAGACCGTTGGTGTAAGAAACACAGTTAGATGCCTGGTCGATGAATACCTTACGTGTAAACACATCATAAATGGAACGAATACCTGAACAAAGTGACCGATTTGGATCAACCCGAAGAGCACACGAATTAGACCACCGGATCATTGGTGATGACCTACAGTGTGTTGAGATTACGTTGGATCCGCAAGAGACTGTTGTTGCAGAGGCGGGGAGTCTAATGATGATGGATCAAGGCATTGAAATGCAGACCATCTTCGGGGATGGCAATGGCGAAGAGCAAAGTGTTCTAGGTAAGTTGTTCAGTGCTGGTAAGCGCGTGCTAACAGGTGAAAGCCTCTTCATGACGGCCTATACGAATGTGGGCATGCAGCGCGAAACGGTGTTCTTCGGGGCTCCGTATCCCGGTAAGATCATTCCCTTGGATCTGCGAAACCACGGGCATAAGCTGATCTGCCAAAAAGACTCTTTTTTGTGCGCAGCTAAAGGAACGACCATTGGCATTGAGTTCAGGAAGAAGATCGGTGCAGGGCTTTTCGGTGGAGAAGGCTTTATCATGCAGAAGCTGGAGGGAGATGGTCAAGTTTACTTACACGCGGGTGGAACCATTGTTCAGCGCGACTTGAAGCCCGGGGAGAAATTACGGGTGGATACAGGCTGTTTGGTAGGCTTCACACAGGAAGTGGAGTACGATATTGAGTTCGTTGGAGGAATCAAGAACACCTTGTTCGGTGGGGAAGGCGTGTTCTTTGCAACGCTACAAGGGCCGGGCCATGTTTGGCTACAATCTCTGCCATTCAGTCGCTTAGCCAACCG
>CAZPEQ010000489.1:0-2109 GCA_964585605.1 uncultured Weeksellaceae bacterium
GCACATGGATAACAGTATGCGCAACGTTTTTGAAGAGTTAGGCGACGGTACCCGTACACGTTACACCGCTCATGTAGAATACACAGCACTGAAGAGTTTCATGGTCAGGGTGATGGCCAAACTCTTTCCCGGCATGTTCAAAAAACAGGTGCAGAAATGGCTCGATCAATTCAAGGCTTTTGTGGAAAGGAGCTCACCTACATGAGTTGAATGTCGAGCAATTGGATCCCACTTATGTCGATTACTTGCCCACTTATCATTTAGCCCATCTGCTTTGAAATTGGGCTTGCCTAATTTCCTTAGTTTTAGCCCCATAGTGCGAACAGGCAGCACGCGTACTAAGTTGACTGATTGAAAATGAAATTGAACCATTTCTTATCCTTACTCCTCCTTATCATACTGGTAGCCAGCTCTTGTGTAAGCGAATCAGATGGGCTGGCATTCATACCAGAAGAATCTCCTATGGTCTTGTCGGTGAATGTGAAGGCACTCGCAGAAAAAGGCAACCTGGATAAATGGGAGGAATTGGAGTTCATGCAAGCCTTTGAGGAAGAGCTAAGTAATGAAAGCAACCGACTGGCGCGGCGTATTGAACGCGTAAAGGAGGATCCGGCAAGTGCGGGAATGGATTTGCGCAAAGATGTATACGTATTCACCGGTGGGGAAAAATCAAGTGAGAATTATACGGGTATTGCCATAGACATGCTGGATAAGGATGACTTTGAAGAGTTTGTTAAGGGGATACTGGAGGAAAGTGACATCTACTTCGAACACAAGAAAGTAAACGACTACCGTGTTTTTCTGATCCGACGCAACGATGCGGCGATCATATACGATAGAACGCGCATTCTTTTCCTTATTCCCACTGGTTACAAGCATACCCGCACTGATGTGATCGACATCATCAAAGACCTTACAGCACTTGGCAGTCGCAACCAACTATTACGAAACAAGGATTTCAAGGATTTCTTGTCTAACACATCTGACGCTGGAGTCTGGGTGTCTGGGAGTTTTGCCAAGTCAAGCCTTTCCCGGCGAGAGTTACGTCAAATCAATGAACAGCTTGGCTACGATGTCACCGATAATTCCTTTGCTACACACTTGACTTTTGGCAGAAATGATATTGCGCTGAGCAGTCGCGGTTACTTGGGGCAAGATTCTCAGAATTTCTTGGCGCAATGGAATCTTGTTTCGCGAACCGTTGATTCCGATTTATTGGAGTTCCTTCCCGGCGATGCCGCTGTTGCTGCGGGCGTGTCCTTTGACATGGAGAACATTCGCACCGCATTGGAGCAAGAAGAGCGCCTCGAAGAGTTCATGGATGAGATCAAGAGCGATGAGTCTTCTGAAGCGGCCTTTGAAGCCTTCAACGGTGATTTTGTTTTTGATTTTTATGGTTTCAAGGAAGTAGAAGAGACCTACACCGACTACGAGACCTTCCGAGATTCTTTGGGCTTTAGAGATTACCGCGAGGTGGAAAAAACACGGATCGAGCGCTCTCCTATGTTAGCGTTGGCCATTGGGTTAGAGGATCCGCGCGACTTCAGGACACTTTTGAGGAGATTTGAAAAGGAGAATGACCCTATGAACGAAAATGTTGACCTTGGATATGTCATCGTTGACGGTCCAACTGGGGAGCTTTACGTAGGTCACAAAAAGGAGCACGCCTTGATCAGTAGCGATGAGGATCTGGTCAAAGCCTATATGAAGGGCGGAACAATACGGAATCAATTAGCCGATACAGATATTGGTGACGAGATCGATGACCAAGCATTCTATGCCATGGTGGATCTGGATGCTGATCGTTTCAAGGCTGAAATAGAAGAAGAGTTTGGGGATCAGGCGGATGACATAGCAGGGCTAGCGGATGACTTCTTTAAACGTTTAGTGATCAACACGGAAGAACAAAATTTGAATGTTGTACTGGAAATTCACCCTGGTAAGGGGAATTCTTTATGGCGGCTGATCCAACTCATTGATGAAGGATATCAAGAGTCGCAAAGCCGTTGAGCTTAGCCACCTACGCCCGCACTTCTTGAGCGATGACGTTATTGCAAACTCGGAAGTGTACGGACAAGAGATCCGTTTTGAGTGTGGAGAGTATTACCT
>CAZPEQ010000490.1:0-2099 GCA_964585605.1 uncultured Weeksellaceae bacterium
CTGTGGTCATGGTCCAACGCTGCTTTCCTTGCAACCAACGGCGCAATTTGTACTGCCGGTCGGTAAGCGTATCACCTAGCAAATGCTCAGAATAGCAGCCCGAATCATGCCATTGATACATTTCTTCGATCATGATCAGGTCACTATCGTCTGTCAAGTTTTTACGTGCTCGTTCTTCGTAGTCCTGGGTTTCGTTGTTGTACGAGTAAGGTTGAAACCGTTCATAGCGCATTTGTATTTGATCGGTAGTACCTGGTGGCGTGAAAGTGGTATAACGCGAAATGTACTTGTAGGGATCCTTGTTCGCTCCGAACCAATCGCTCTGGATCAAGCCCATTCCCTTATCGTCCTTTTCCCAAGGGATGCTGGTCGTGAAATGACGTAAAGTATCCTCATGAGGGTACCATGAGGCGAAGGAGGGCGTGCTGAAGCGTTTACCCTTGAAAAAGCGTGAAGCATTTTCATCATTATCGGTAATCGCACAAAACGCGAAGTACGCCAAACCTATTTTCTTGAATTGGCATTGCACAGCCTTCCCGTTGTATTGGTCGAAGGTCACCGCGAGTATATCACCTTGGTCGCTTGAAATCACCTTGCGGTCTTGCTCTAGTATTCCTAAGTCATCACCTAAGGCCCATGCCAACTTGTTCAACTCGTAATAATCCTCATCCAAGTAGCCTATATCCTGTCCTTGAATTCTATGCACTAGGTACAGGTCGCCGTTCTCGTCGCTCACTTGGTAGTACATATCCGCATTCACCCGGTTCCCTGTATTCTCTTGGTAGGATATGGCCCGGCCGGGAGCTTCAAATTGCACCGATCCGTCACTGGGCCCATGCGTATTCCAGCCTTGCTGATCAGGGGCGGTCAATTTCAAGGAATTGAAATAATGAGCCGCGGCTCCCTTCTTTATTTTATCGCCAGTAGCGGAGAGTCGGGCAATGATCACTTCATCGGGCATGAAGAAAAGCTGTGATCGATGAACCTCTCCTTTACGCGTCTTGTTCATGATATCGAACCCGGGATTACCGTTGTTCTCAATGCGTTTTTTGGAGATGATATCACCGGGAATAAGTTCGTACATCAAGCTATCAATGCTGCCTAACATATACTCTTGACTTTGACCTGTGTAGCTTCCATAGTGCATGACTCGATCGATCAGGAAGGTGATCCCGTTAGCGATATCCATGGATATGGTACCACTTTTACGCGCTTCTAGGGAAAGCGTATAAACCTCCCACGGTGCATCGAAAGAAATGACACCATCACCCGTGGTGAATTTCTTTAAGGGGCGTTCAAGCACCAACTCGGTGATTTTGTCTTTTTGCTTCGAGTCACGTTTGCCGCGGCTTACAGGTTCAACTGTAAACCCTCTATCACGGAGCATCTCGATCATACCTTCCTCGCCGCCAAGGTGGGCGGCACCTACACCCGTGAACATGGAATTCATGCGCATGAGTGTATCCATGCCTTCTACAAAATTCCTGTTCCGTTCGATCAAGATCCATTTCAGGTAGGCCTTGTGTGATACCAAACGTTGTAAAGAATCCAGCTGATCCAGATCCCCGCGGCGGTAAGAATCTTCAATAGCGATATACGCTTCTTGCCGCTCTTTGTATGTGAGCCTGTTGCTCTGCGGGGGAGCGTCCTTGATCTCCGCCTCGCTCTTTGCCATCATTTCCATGGAAAGTTGGAAAGTCTCTAAGCCACGGGTCTTTTTGCCCAGTTTCTTCCCCGTTTGGTAGATGTACATATCCAACCAGGTATCCTCCTCAAAATTACCGCTGGCATCATAAAACCGGAACAACATCTGATTCAGCACTTGTGGGCTTTGCTTGTAGATGCCAATAATGCTATTATTCAGGTCTTTGTCAATTTCGAAATTGTTGTCGAATTCGTTCCACCCTCTATTCCCATAGAGGTCGTAGCGGCCATCGTCACCGCCGCTGTAGCTCGAGGCCATGAAATCGCTGCCGAGCACCTCATCAAACCATAACTCTGGTTCTAATTCCAATGCAACCTGATCGACGCTTTGGATCGCATCAAAGAAAGGTTGGCCTAAATAGAAGGCCACTTTACTACTTACATGCATCGTACCA
>CAZPEQ010000491.1:0-2080 GCA_964585605.1 uncultured Weeksellaceae bacterium
GCGAACGTGAGTGTCAGTTTAGAAGAATTGGTGGCAAGGAGCCGACAGGCGGATTATTTCGGTACGGTATTCTATGCTGAGCATGCCGTCCGGATCAACGACATGCTTGGCGAAGATGAGCGTTTGAGGCAATTGGTCAGTAAACACGGTCTGAAGCTGTTTTACGGCAATACCGCAACAGTTGACCTATTTGGACAGGCAATTGTGGAGCCGGACGTGTTGCTTGCAGATTTTACAGCCATCATACATGATACGCCCGACTCGCTGCATGCACTGAAGTATTTCTCGCGATTCACGGACTAGCGGGACCTCGACAAAGCCGAAGTCCCTAGTATCCGATTATTTTTTGAAGATGAAGCGTGTAATGTAGATACCCACACCATCAGATTTGCCGCCATCTGCTTCCACGCCGCTTATCACGTGTTCTAACTCCCAGCCATTGGAGACCATTTTATTGATCTTTGAACCGATTAACGCGTCGTTAGAAGCAATGTTCCGAAAGTTGATTCCAACGGCGCTGTAGAAGTTCAATATCTTGGTTTCAGAGAACACGTCCACCTTGGCGTCTTTTCGTTTAACCGAACCTTGGTCACTCTTTTTGCCATCGGTTCGCTCTGTCGTGAATGCGTCAACATCCATGTCAGTGCCGGTCTCAATAATTCGGGAACGGCCAATACCTGCTGGTACAATAGATTCTACGACGGTTATCACCTTGTACTCAGGTGCCGCTGGTTGTATTTGATCCATTGCCATCAAGCTTATGGCTATAACAGCAATACTGGGAATAATCAGTTGTTTCATGGTTCTAGGTTTGATGTACACTTGTTTAGGCAAGGATAGTGCCGATCTTGCTCCAAGCAACTTCATTATGGCTGCGGATGCCCAGAACCAACAGTCGATTCTTCGTACTTAATTCAAGTAACGCTCTTCGATCACCCGCATATGGTGGGTATTATGTCCCGCAATGATCCAACCCAGCGCTTGTACCGAGATTCTACAGCCGTTGGCAGAACCTGCACTCAACAACATGGCCTCTGTGAAACTCACGAACAAGGATATGGTGGACATACGCACTGCGATCAATTCTTTCAATAAGAGATCGGTTCGGCGTCGATTCGCCATGCTTGCCGGTACGAATGCGTCGTGATCAAACCCTGTTAAGTCTGTGGAATCATTTCGGGCAAAACGCAATGCACGATAACAAAAAATACGTTCCGCATCGATCAAGTGTTGAATCAACTCATTGATCGTCCACTTGTTTGGAGCGTATTTCAATAAACCTGCGTTCTCAGAGAAGGCCTTGCCCAGCTTCAGCGTTCGGTCTAAGGCAATCTCCAATGCATCAAATAGGGTGTCTCCTTCCGCGATCTCTACGTAAGAACGATACCACTCTGGAACCGTTTCCAACGCGGGACGTTCACTACCGGGGTGTATGACTTTTTCTTTCATTCGTTTGTGTTAGGGTCTATTACAGAACCAAAGAACAAACCGCCAAGTTCTTTGAGTACTTTTTGCCTGCCAGATGATTTTAGTAGCCAATTACTCGCTTCGCAAGCAGGGTCTTCAATGCTGATAATGCCTAGCTCGAAATCAGCCGGAAGCGCCTCCTGATAACTACGGTGACTTCTGCGGGCATGCACGCCAAGCGTTACCAGATCAGCATGTTGCCCGGTGTGCTTTGCCATGTATTTCGCGAAATGAGCTGCATTGCATTTCGTTCGACCAGGTGTAGGGCAATCCAAGGCTGGAACGGTTACGATCTTATCCGCAGGAATGTCCCAATGCAGAAGGCTCGCTATAGCGGTTTCAGCGTAGGTACGCGTACCGGGTGTTTTAACACCAAGTCTGTCTACGTGCTCCGCTTGGTTGAAGTAGAGGTGAGCATTACTGCCATTTACGGTAAGCGAGTTAACGATTGAAATGCGAAAGCTCCAATCTGTTGATACGGTGCTGTATGTTTTGATCGCAAGCTCCTTGATCACCTTATTTTTTGAGTTAAAGGTGTAGGACTTCGTATTTTCTGTCAAGTCTGTATCAAACAAGGTGTCGCCAACCGTAATGAGAGCCATGCGTGTGCCAG
>CAZPEQ010000492.1:0-2067 GCA_964585605.1 uncultured Weeksellaceae bacterium
CTCAAGACTAAGACAGGCATTGGGCCGAGCCTTGGCTCTGAAGAAAGGGCTGTTCAAGAATTATGATCCGGCCAAGATCATTCTTTATTCATATTGGAACTATGATTGGGCGCTTTCGTTGAGCATCCTCCGAAAGATGGATCCGCGTGTAAAATTCGTGACCCGTATGCTTGGGTTCGACATGTTTAAATTCAGAGCACCTGACAATTGGCCCGCATTTCGAACATTTCAGTTAGAGCAGGCAGATGCCAATTACATCATCTCTAAGGCAGGTATGGATCATATGTTGGAACACTACAAGCAGTTTGCGGAGCAGTACAAGCTAGCTTACCTGGCTACACATGACCATGGCGAAGGGCCTTGCAATAAGAACAAGTGCATACGCTTGGTGTCCTGCGCAAACATGGTTGAACTGAAGCGCATCGACTTGCTGGTGGCGGCCCTTGGTACGATGCATGAGGAGGTGCGTTGGGTTCATTTCGGAGATGGCCCAGAACGTGCCCGACTGGAGAATTTGATTGCTCAATTACCAGATAATATTTCCGTTGAATTGAAGGGGAGCATGCCCAATGCAGCTATTCTTGATTGGTATAAAACAAATGAAGTGGACGTGTTCGTTCATACCAGTTCAACAGAAGGGGGGGTACCTGTCGCCATTCAAGAGGCGGCCTCTTTCGGTATCCTGTTGGTGGGAACAAATGCAGGCGGAATATCTGAGATAGTCACGCCGCAGACAGGAGAGTTGGTTGATCTAGATGTTTCCCCGGAAGAATTGGCGGAAGCTATCCGTCGCCAGATAGCGAGATTCAGAGGAGATAAAGGAGTGCGAAAAAATGTTCGCGCATTTTGGTCGGAGCGGTTTCGCGCTGAAAAGGTATACACAGAGTTTGCACAAGCGTTGATGACGCATTGATCAGGTAGGGAGATGCTCTTCAATAGTTTTGAGTTTGCAGTTTTCTTCCCGCTTGTGGTCATACTGTACTTTCTGCTACCACATCGATTTCGTTGGTTCTTGTTGTTAGCTGCCAGCTACTATTTCTACATGTGCTGGAAAGTGGAGTACGCATTGCTCCTCGTCTTGAGCACGGTTGTTGACTTTTTCGCTGCACAGCGCATGGGGCAGTTGGAGTCTAAAGCCAAACGAAAACCTTGGCTGTGGTTTTCATTGCTCACCAATATTGGGCTGCTCTTCTTTTTTAAATACTTCAACTTTTTCAATGGAGAACTTAACACGTGGTTCCTCAACCAAGGGTTAACCTATCCGATCGGGAATATGTCTCTCCTATTGCCCATGGGAATCAGTTTCTACACCTTCCAAACAATGAGTTACTCGATAGATGTGTATCGGGGTGATATGAAGCCGACTAAACACTTGGGCAAATTCGCACTTTATGTCACCTTCTTTCCGCAGCTCGTTGCCGGGCCAGTGGAACGTGCAAAGCGTTTGCTCCCCCAATTTGACCTGGAGTTCAAACCCGAATATGCGCGCATTGCCAGTGGCTTGAAACAAATGCTGTGGGGGTTCTTTAAGAAATTGGTAATAGCGGATAATGTGGCCTTGATCGTAAACGCAGTTTACGGAGATCCGGCAGGGCATGACTGGAGTATGCTGCTGTTTGCGAGCTACCTTTTCTCGATCCAAGCCTATTGCGACTTTTCAGGATATACAGATATAGCCATAGGCGCAGCGCGTGTAATGGGCTTTAACCTGATGGACAACTTCCGCACCCCATACATGAGCCAGAGTATCAAGGAATTCTGGAAACGCTGGCATATTTCCTTAATGACCTGGTTTCGCGACTACATCTACATTCCCATGGGAGGCAACCGCGTTGTGAAGTGGAGATGGTATTACAACATCATCATTGTCTTCTTGATCAGTGGTTTGTGGCATGGAGCGAACTGGACTTATATCCTGTTTGGGGGCTTGCATGGTACGTACATACTGGGGACAATCTTTTTTAAGAAACAGATAAACGGGTTGGATTCGTTGATTGGTTGGGAGGAGAATAGTGGAATGAAACGTTGGGTGAACATCCTAATTACCTTTCATTTAGTCACCTTCAG
>CAZPEQ010000493.1:0-2066 GCA_964585605.1 uncultured Weeksellaceae bacterium
ATGCCCGGGAATTGACTCCCTTGTCCTGGAAAAACGTAGGCGATCTTCATAAAAGGAACTTAGTCGCGGCTGCCGAAGAAGCGCAGCAAGATTAGAAAGAGGTTAATGAAACTCAAGTACAGGTTGAGTGCACCCATAATGGCCATTTTCGTAGCGCTTTCAGTTCCGTTGATTACGGACGCTCCGAGGCGCTTCAACTGCTGCATTTCATAGGCGATCAGGCCAGTGAAGATGACAATACCTAAGATCGAAATGATAAGATCCAACATGCCATTACCTAAGAATACATTCACAACAGATGCGATGACAATACCAATCAGGCCAATGATTAAAATACTACCCAATTTGGTCAGGTCGGTACTTGTCGTGTATCCAGCAACCGCCATGAGCGCGAATACTCCCCCCGTTAAGAAGAAGACATTGATGATGGAACCTAGGCTATATATCACGAATATGTAGCTAAAACTGATGCCCATGATCGCCGAGAAAGCGATGAAAGTCATGATCAAGGTTGAGCTGCTCATCTTATTCACCATACCGCCTATTAAGAAGATCATACCTAGTGGCGCGAACATGACAACATAACCGAGCATCGTTGGCCCACCACTTAAAGGATTGCGAAGCATGCTGAAAAGTGCCTCGTTTGTACCGAATACCCAAGCCAACACGCCACTGACAGCAAGTGCCAAAGCCATATACGTGAATACTTGTCTCAGGAATACCGTTACCGCTTGGGTGTCAATGACGGCGTCCTCGAACATCCCTTGATCTAATTGTCCAAATTCTCTATTCTCCATTTTAATTCAATTTTGCAGAAATGAGCTTGATGAACTCTTCACGCGTTTTACTTTCATCAAGAAATATACCAGTAAATGCAGATGTCGTTGTGACAGAATTCTGCTTTTGCACACCGCGCATGGCCATGCACATATGCTGCGCTTCCATCACCACGGCCACGCCCAGCGGGTTTAAGGTCTCCTGTATGCAATCGCGTATCTCATCTGTTAACCGTTCTTGTACCTGAAGCCTGCGCGCGTAAGCGTCTATCACCCGCGGGATCTTACTGAGACCCACAATGGTCCCGTCAGGAATGTAGGCTACATGGCACTTGCCAAAGAAGGGCAGCATATGGTGTTCGCACAAGCTGTACACCTCAATGTCCTTTACCAAGACCATTTGACTGTACTCCTCATGAAAGAGCGCACCTTTCAGGATCTCGGCGGGATCCAATTCGTACCCATGCGTCAAGAACTGCATTGCTTTAGCCACACGTTCGGGGGTCTTTTGAAGTCCTTCGCGTTCAGGGTCTTCGCCCAACTCTACCAAGACCTTTTCATAATGGGTCTTCAGTTGATCGATCGCGTCCTGATCATATTTCTCTATGCGCTCGTAGCCTTTGCTCATCCTCCAAAGTATTCAACGTAATTATTCTCCGTTTCCTGCACTTTGATGCAATGTAAAGAACAACCTAAGGCGTTGATCGGTTCAACGAGCTGTTCCCAAATAGCGATCGCCAAATTCTCTGTACTGCTCATCTTGCCCTGCATGAAGTCAACATCCATGTCAATGTTCTTGTGGTCTAATTTGCTGATCACCCGCTCCTTGGCAATATCGCCAATTTGACTCAGATCCGCCACGAAGCTGGTCTCAGGATCCTGCTCACCCTTAACCGTGATCCACAACTCATAATTGTGGCCGTGCCAGTTGGGGTTACTGCACTTACCAAAGGTGTTGTAATTCTGGTCTTCCGTCCAATCAGGTCGGGCCAATTTATGTGCTGCGCTAAACCGTTCGCGCCGTGTAATGTGTACTACCGCCATAGCTGCGTTTGTAGGGGCGCAAAGATAGGTGGTGCAAGTTGTTCGATGAAGGGCGTTCATCGTCACGAAGGGAGTAAATTCGCCCCATGATCGTTGTTACGGGTGCCGCCGGGTTCATTGGGAGTTGTTTAATCGGCGAATTGTTGGCTGCAGGTTACCAAGACATTGTGGCAGTTGATGATTTTACACGGGTAGACAAGCTGCCCAACTTGGAAGGAAGGAACATCACCCACAAAGTGGATCGGC
>CAZPEQ010000494.1:0-2059 GCA_964585605.1 uncultured Weeksellaceae bacterium
GGTTTGGTCTCGTCAACGTAATAGATATTGAGCTCCTTGTATAGTTCCGTGAAGATCTCTAAGTTCTTACTGATCTCAAAGTAGTTGTCAGCCGCGCTGATGGAGAAGCCTCCGATCGCCACAACACCTAGTGCGATAACCTTGGATCTGGCCGTTTTCAATAGTTTCATCTTCGTCTTTATTTCTCTGGTACTGGGTCATGTCCATGCCCTCCCCACGGGTGGCATGTTACTATTCTCTTTAACGCGAGCCAACTTCCCTTTAGGGGGCCGTGTGTTTCAATTGCGCCCTTACTATACTCGCTACATGTGGGTGTGTAGCGGCATACACTCGGTAATAACGGGGAGATTACTCCCTGGTAAAGCCGAATCAGGCCAATGAGCACACTACTGGTCAACGCGCGCATTCTCTTTAATCCAACGCTCAACAAGGCGTAGCATTGTGCTACGGACCGTTTCGCTTGGCATAGGTTCCTTTCCGAGGTAAACGAACAAAAAGGATGCCTGAATCGAACGACCTTGGATATGCTCGTAAAGATCAGCCTTTAAATGCCTGAATGATTCACGCATTTGCCTTTTTATCCTGTTCCTATCAACAGCTTTCCTGACATTGCGCTTGGGCACCGTAAACGCCACTTGCAACACCTGGACTTCAATTGTCGAAGGCACGCACTTCAACCGGATCGGGCCTTGCCTTATGGCTGCGCCCTGTTCAACAAGTTCGGCGAACTGGATCTTGGATGTAAGTCGTTCCTGCTTGGAAAAACACAAGGTCATTTGCGCATGAAGTTACGACAGTGAAAATCACTTCTTTTTAGTCGTCTTCTTCTTGGCCTTCCCGTTCTTGATGTAAGCTTCTATAGCCATTGTCATAGAAGGCCATTCCGGCTTGGGTGCTTGAATGTCCAACCGCAAGCCCGCATCCGCAACAGCTTGCGTGGTGGTAGGGCCAAAAGCAGCGATCAAGGTGGTTTCCTGCTCAAAATCAGGGAAATTGGTGAGCAGACTCTTAATACCGGATGGGCTAAAGAACACGAGTAGGTCGTACTTCACATCGTCTAGATCGCTCAGGTCCGCAGCAACTGTGCGGTAGAAAATAGACTTGGTGAATTCAACACCCAAGGCCTCAAGTCCTTTTGTAGCATCCTCCTTAGCAATGTCAGAGCATGGAAAGAGGTACTTTTCCCCCTTGTGCTTCTTGATCACATCCAGCAATTCAACAAAGCGTTGCTTGCCAATGAATACTTTCCGTTTGCGGTACACCACGTATTTCTGCAAGTAGAACGCCACCGATTCCGAAACGCAGAAGTACTTCATGGTCTCGGGCACCTTCACACGCATTTCCTTACACATACGGAAGAAATGGTCGATCGCATTCCTACTGGTAAGAATGACGGCCGTGTGTTCAAGTATACCGATCCGCTCTTGGCGGAACTCCTGACCCGGAACTGCTTCAATCTTAATGAACTTCCGGAAATCGATGGTCAACTTGTGCTTTTCAGCCAGCAGATGGTAAGGCGAACGGGGGTTAGCCGGTGCAGGTTGCGATACTAATATGGTCTTGATCTTTGAAGCCACGACAGTCTAAGTATTCAAGTTAGGGTCACTAAGCCTACACCAACGGAGAAACGCCAAGTACTTTCAGTCCGATTAGGGCAGGTAAAATTTCGGCGGCGCAAAGGTATAAAACAATATATATCAGGGGTATACCCGCGTTGATACCTAGTAAAAAACCCCTGAACCACCTTAAAATGAGGACCAGTAACATCAGCACCGAGCCAATAACCACCAACATATCTCGCGGGATTGGCGCAAAGGTCAACATCAGAGAAAGCGGTAGTAGCAACAATCCCAAGAGGATCAGCTGTAAAATGCAATGGTAGGTGTATTGGATCAAGCCCTCGGTCGTATTGAATAACCAACCCATCAGCCGTACGACCAAAAAACTGAGCAAAATCACCAAGGTGCAGGCGAGAATAACGGCATACAAGCTGGATTGCTCGGGGGCCAAATACCCACTAAGCACTCCCATTTGGTATGTAAATACCGATATACTGAGG
>CAZPEQ010000495.1:0-2059 GCA_964585605.1 uncultured Weeksellaceae bacterium
GTTATCATTCGCTGCTACTCCCGCAAAATAGAAAGTGACATTATTCACTGGGGTCGTAGGCGCTGTCCAATCAAAATCAAACACCTTGGCATTCATTGCCACTCCCCCATTCGGACTATGCACCATGTTGGGACGTTGCATACCTCCAACCATTGCATTCAATATTTGAGTTGATCCGGGGTCAGTGACAACAAGTTGGCCGGTACTCGTGTTATCTGCATTATCCAGGACTTCCAAACCAAAACCGAATAAGATCATCGCGTTCTCCTCTACCGTAACGCTGATGTTGTATGTGACCCCGGGCAAATACTCCCAGTTAGGCATGGAAGACGTGATGGTTATGGAACCAGGGCCTGAATTCAAGGGAAAGGAACTATGACAAGTCCGGCAGGTCGTTTCTCCAGGAGAACCCGTCCTACCGGCTCTACCATTACTGTTCATCATACTACTGCTAAGCATGACGCACAAACTGACCCAAAAACAAATATGCACGATTCTCCTCCACATCAACTTCTTGTTTAAACCTGCCTAACGTTTCCTACCCAGATCCGGCATTTGACCAGCAAAATAGTTAACGCAATATTACTCAACCCGCATGGGATGTGACTTGAGGATCCTATCATTGGAACGCTTTTCAAATGTTGCGCTGAAGCAGCAAGAAAAAATCCCGCGTCACCACGGGATTTTTTTAATCTTGAAACCAAGATGCGACTAAGTCGATCTGGCTAAAGCAAAAACGAGTCATTCCGATTTAAACGCACCTGCCAGATTAGACATCAACTGGGCTGCCAACACGGGCTCATTGTTCGTATGTGTGTCTAGATTATTGGCAATATCAACCGCATCCAAGACCTTACGAAGGTCTACTTCCACGTGCATATCGAATGTCTCCCCTTGGTTGATATCCACGTCGGGTTCCATTTCAAATGCAGAGAACAAACCATCCGTTGCCAGGTGATACACGAACGCGCTATCAACAGTACCGTCGCCATCTGTATCGACTTCCCCTTCAAAGACAGCGAACTTATACCCAGCCGTTGGATTCCAACCCCAATGCATCGTTGCATCATTCAAAGGTGCGCCAGCCAACATGGGATCCGCATGATTTCTTACACTATCCACTCCAATATATGCTTCGATCTCATGCACATGGGTTTCTGATACGGTTCCCAAAGTGAATGAGTTTGAGGCTTCTGAAAAGTCGATCAGGAAGATGCTTGAAAAATCTCCTACGGCCGTATTTGCTGCTCCAATGGGTGTCATATTACCCACGTAGATCTGCGCTCTGGTCATTCGGAATACGTTCCCGAACGCATCTACGTAATCTGTTCCTAACGCAAATGATCCAGTACCCCAATGTGGTTCAAAATCGGCCGTAATAGTTCGTGCAGTACTGGGTGTTGGTTGGTCTTCTTGATCGTCGTCATTCTTACAACCTGTCACGGTGATAAGTGCTGTGACAATTAATGCGATTATCTTTTGTTCTATTCTCATTGTTCTGTTCAGTTGTTTGGTTTAGAGGTAATAGCTCAATCCTGCTATTACCCGAAATTTGTTTGCGGGAACAAGTGAGGCATGTTCCTCTGCCAATGCGATCTGTCCTTCTGTTTGAATTTGCCATTTACCGAGCCACATGCGTGCACCCGTTTTTCCATAAAGAACAGACCCTGCGGTGTTCTCGATCAGGATGTGTGCTTCTCGGTCATTACCATAATGTTCCCCATAGAGACCTGCAAATGGTGCTACGGTAGTGGCCTTCAGGTCTATCATATAGAACGTTTCTATATTCAGGTTATGTGTATGCCCGTATCGAGCATCATCGGCATAGCCTGATAAAGCTCCTATCCACTGTACACCCACACCCCAAGCCGTGAACCTTCCGAAGTATGAAAAACTGGCCATTGGATCCCATGATCCGGTGCCTGCTTGTACATCACGATCCAACTCTTCGCCATTGTAGGTATGATCTGTTCGGCCTAACGGAAATTTGATGCCGCCACCAAGCGTTATGCGGCTTCCTTCTCCTGAAACGTTGTCCAGCTCATCCAATAGGATATAG
>CAZPEQ010000496.1:0-2056 GCA_964585605.1 uncultured Weeksellaceae bacterium
CATCTAAGTTTCTGTCTAGATTGACGTACTCTGTCGTAATATTTCAGTAACAAAGGCAAGGACCACTTTTTTTGCCCCTTAGGAGTCAAAACTGAGCGCCACATGCTCCTCAAAGCACTAAAACTGGCGTTGTCCATCCTATGGACTCCTAGTCCTGCAGCGCAATCAAACTAAAAGCCTACTCTTTCCCACCATCGTGTGAGACCCAATCATTATGGATACAAAAAAGACACCGGCCTGTCGATCGAGGATGTTTTCGGTCAAAAACAATACAGATATGATGATGACGGCTGGTAAATGTCCTTCCGCCCTATTCCCGTTCTTCCAAAACAAGACTAACAGTGCAATCAACAAGAAAATGCCAAGAATCCCATGGGTGGCCAGTGCATTCAGGTATTCATTGTGGGTGTTCATGTTCTTTTGGGCCAATAGTGCACCTAGGTCTTGATGAACCATGTAACCCGCCGACAAGGCAGGTTGAAGTTCTTCCACCCCAACGCCAAAGGGTAGGTTGCCCTTGATCACATCAATAGCGGTATTCCAAATGACCATGCGTTCCCCTTGCCCAGTACGAAAAGAATTTCCGAGTTCTTGCACACGTGAGTTCAAGGAAGGAACCATTGCCGTTGAAATAAGCGCTAACAAAACCACCACTCCCAGTATCATGGCTTTCTTGCGGATTGACAAGGCTGCCCGCAACACGACGACTACGAATGAAATAATGAAGGCCAATAAAGCCGCACGGGCAGCAAGCATGATCAATGTGCCTGTCATGACCACAACAGAAGACCACCATAGGTATCGGGAAAGGCTATGGTTCTTACCGTTCAACCATGATTCCACACGTTCCATTAGCGCATAGACCAGAAACATACCGAAGTATGTAGGATGCAAACCCGACACGTCCTCCATTTTGGTGCGTAATGCGAATGCCCAGCCTCCACTTCTGAGATGTTCTGGATCGACCCCTTCCAACCAAACGAAGATCCAAGTAAACAGACAAAGGCTCGTCATGCTGGCCATGAACACAAGGTTCGGTGCTATGGCGAATTCGAACTTCGCACGCGTTGATGCCAGCAGGAATAAGAATGGGATGATCACCAAGCCCAACTTCCGTTCTGCTATTCTCCATACTTTTTGGGTATCTTCAGCAAGGATCACATCTTTCAGGTAGAGGGTAAAAAAAAGAAATAGGACCACCATCATACTGATCTTTGGAATGGATGCGGCATCCTGTTGCCTATTGCCTACAGCGTTGATCAGAACGACGAGTGCGAAAATCATTACCAAGAACACCCCTCCTTGGAGTGAAAACAGCGGAAAAGCGAATAGCAAGGCCGCGAAAAAGCCCACTAGTTTGGGGCCTATGTCATTTCCGAAACTCCGCGATCTCATCTGTATCCAACAACCTACTCATATAATCACGCATTTCAGACAGGAAGCGTTCCTCACTAAATGCAATGGCGTGGTTTCGAATTGAGGGTGAATGAAAAGAAATACCGCTTTCAAATTCTTCAATGGCATCTCGCAAAGATGACACGGATTGCTCCGAAAATAATATACCGGTTTTCAGGTGAACGACAGTTTCCTTGTACCCACCATGGTCGAAGCAAATAACAGGAGTTCCGCAAGCCTGTGCTTCCACACAGGTGATACCAAAATCCTCAATGGCTGCAAAAATGACTGCCTCGGCATGTTGCATGAACTGCCTTGTTGTAGCATTACTGCAAAAGTCCAGGAACTTAATGTTCTGCCCTCGAACAACCTTTTTCAATTTCTTGGATTGGGGCCCTTCCCCAATGATGATCAAGTCGTGATCAGGTAACTGGTTGAATGCTTCGACTATAAGTTCCACCCTTTTGTAAAAAACCAGCCTAGATACTACTAGGTAATATGGACGTGTATGCGGTGAACTTGCCTGTGCTTCTGCAGGCTTATAATGGTCAGTATCTACAGGAGGGTGTATGACCACTGCTTCCCGCTTATAGTTCTTCTTTATCCTATCCGCCACGAACTGCGAGTTAGCTATGAACGCGTTTACGTACTTTGAGTTGTT
>CAZPEQ010000497.1:0-2051 GCA_964585605.1 uncultured Weeksellaceae bacterium
CAACGTCTTTCCTCACCAGCTGGACAGTTGAGTTGAAAGATTCAAATTTGTTTTTGCGCTACCCCGAAGGTCAGAACTCAATTCTGGTAGGAATAGAATTAGAGCGCATTAAAAAGAATTGAGACATTCTGGCTTGAGTGTAGGATACTTCAAAAATCACTTAGTGCCCAAAGGCTAAATCTGAAAAGACGAATCACCGTCGCTTGATCTTCCCCGTCTCTGTTCGCTCGAATTTGGTCACCCAGATTACCTTCTTTGGCATCTCGCGTTTGTTCAACACCTTGGACAAGATGTTAAGCACTTCGTCTCTGTCGTCTCCGTCAGTTTCGTTACTCTCCACAAATAAAATCAATCGTTCACCCAATTCAGCGTCTGCTTCTTTTCCGAAATAGAACGGCACATCTATCAACGCAGCGCAACGTTGTTCCAATTGCTCCGGATAAAGTTTGAGTCCGCCTGAAAGCACTACGTTATCTGCTCGTCCTAACCAAGTGAATGTCCGTGCATCGTGTAACTCAACCACATCTTTGGTTACGTGAGGAGAAGTTGAAAGGTGAGGAGTATGAATGATCAAACAATCGCTTGCGGTAGTTTCAAAAGATACTCCCTCAGCAGCTCGATACCGACTTTCATTATCACTGATCGAGCGGTAAGCAACGTGCGTGCAAGTCTCAGTACTTGCATATGTGTGCCACACCTGAATACCTGTTTTTTGAATGCCTTGGGCGAGTTGGTCGCTTACTGGGCCGCCGCCAAGGATGATCTTCTTTATCGGGGGACCCGCTGGATAGTGTTTCAATAAACGGTCAAGTTGCAGGGGCAACATCGCAGCGAAATCATACGCTCCTGCAATGTGTTCACGTAAGTCCGCCACTGGTGGCACGAGGTGTAGATCCAAGCCAAGCACCGCCGCACGTACGATCATCATTTTACCTGCGATGTACTTTGAAGGGAGACAGTGTAAGACGCGGTTTCCTTTATCCAGTTCGAATGTTTGGGCAGTTATCTGTGCACTTGCCGTTACCTCTTTGAGAGAGAATTCAATAGGTTTCGGTTCGCCTGTTGTCCCACTGGTCCGTGTGCCTATCGTTCCTGTCTGTAGCTCTTCCATGGCATGAACAATCGAATCTTGCCACTCAGTCTGACGCGGAGTGAAGAAGGCTATCGCTTCAGCAAGCGAGTAAGAGGTTCCGTCAATGGAGATCTTCATCATGCGATCATAGAAGTATCCCATGCTATGTTTTCTCTATAGAACAGTTTACCTGCCTTTGCTTCTAAAGGCGCAGTGATGTTGTTCTTGAACAAGGCTCCAGTTCCTAGGCCTTGTGGAAGTGGATTATCCAAAGAGGCCGTCCATTGGGCAATTGCGTTCAAGCCGATATTAGATTCCAACGCACTGGTGACCCACCACTTGATACCCCGTTCTTCCGCGGCATTGATCCATTCTTGAGAAGCACTGAATCCGCCGAGCAGGGTAGGCTTTAAAATAATGTACTGCGGTTTGATCGTATCTAAAAGTTCGGCTTTGTTCGAAACACTGATCAATTCCTCATCCAGCGCTATCGGGATTGCCGGGTCTGCGCATAACGCACGCATTTGATCATCTTGCCCGGCTTTGATTGGTTGTTCAATACTGTGTATGTCCAAAGCCGCTAAACGCTCCAAGATGGTTGGAGTTTCTTGGTGCGTGAATGCACCATTGGCATCAACACGTATCTCTAAGATCTCATGCGGAAATGTATCGCGCATGATCTGCAACAATTCAAACTCTGCTTCGCGATCGATCGCACCGATCTTCATCTTCATGCAGCGGTAACCTGCGTTGATCTTTTGCGTGAGCCGTTCAAGCATTTCCTCTCGATCACCCATCCAGACTAAACCATTAATGGGTATGGATTGAACCGTTTTACATTGTGCGTTGTCATCCTGAGCCCGCCGAAGGAGACAATTTGAAAATGCGGTTTTGAATAATAAACGCTTACCGCTGCCAGCAAGATCTATTAGCGCCATTTCTATCGCGAAGCGAACGGATGGCACATCACCGAACGCTG
>CAZPEQ010000498.1:0-2047 GCA_964585605.1 uncultured Weeksellaceae bacterium
CTTGTTCGAATAGCCGAGCATGACACTGTTACTGATCTCACCACCCGCACGACATTCTGGCCCAAAGGCAGAAGGCCCATAAATCTTCGCCCCCATCTTCACTTGGCTTTTTTCTCCCAAGGCAAACGGCCCCCGAATATGGCACCCTTCCATGATCACACTATCCTTCCCCAGGTAAATAGGCCCGTTCTGGGTGTTCAATGTGCAGGCCTCTACCGAGGCGCCATCGTCCATAAACACCAGATCGGGGTCTCCGATAACCGTATTGGTTCCACTGACTGAATTCGGGTTCAGGCTTGAGCGCAGTAGTTCAATATCCGTTTCTATGGCCTGTCCACAATATTGGAACAGGTGCCAAGGCCTTTCCACACATACAACATCACCTTGGCATTCGACCACATCCCATTTTTCGAGATCCGGTGCATTCAGTTCATTGCCTTGAAGGGCTGTTCCTGCGCAGGCCACTGCCATGCCATTGTAGGTTAGCAATTGGCCGGGATTTAAGCCCAGCACCTGATCTGCTGCAGTCTTCGTACACAAGATCCCACCGTATACAACCCGGCTCACTTCTTCATCCGCTCCTGGAAATAGCGCTTCTAAAAAAGTAGAAGAGCTGTATCCTACAGTTTGGCCTGTTCGGTGTTCCCATGCCTCCTTGATCGTTAAGATACCGGGGCGTAAAGCGGCAATTGGGCGGGTCAAGGTCAGCGGCATTAAGTGTTCATGCCTGCCTGCATCTGTAAGAACAATGGACATGTTGCGAAGATATTCCTAAGCATGCATGGCTGTGTATGGCACGCCTATTGCTTTTTGAACGGTCTACAACAGCTATATTAGGCTGCCTTTAAACAAAAAGCACAGTTTATGCGTCTTACAGCACCCTCCATTCTCCTAGCGGTCACTTTCTTAACCGCTACTGGGCTAAACGCCCAAACCCTAAAAAAAGTAAAAGTGAAGACATTCGTTGACAAAAGTGGGAATAACCATTCCCCATACTTGTTCAACGCTGTTTCAGTGGCTGACAATGGATCCATTATTGGCTTATATCCTGCCATTGACGCGCAACCGGATTGGATCAAGGAGAAAAAAGGATATACGACACCAACAGCGGTACACACCTGGGATCGGGCCAAGGCCACTCGCCAAGTGAAAAGTGAACCTTACTTGGTGTATGGCAGAGATCAGGTCGAACCACTTGGATTGATGCGTTTAGGCAAAAAATCGTATTTAATCGGTTATCAGGGAAAAACAACAGGTGGTTCAGCTGTTGTTTACAGTCAACTTAAGGGATCGGGCATTACAGCAAGCCCTTGCCAAGAGTTGGTAACCGGTGACTTAGTGATGAACCTGAAGGAGCGCCCTACGAATGAACCACAACGCGGACTTTACAAGGGAGTGCGCACCTATACTAGTGCAACTGGGAACAGCGGCTTGATATCGTTAGTGGGTGATATTAAGATGGACGGAGCAAACGCAGATATCGTGCTGGTTTCTGTAGACAAAGAAATGAATGTCGTTTGGACCGAAGCCTTCGAATTAGCGGATGCTGGAAGCAAAGCAACGGTGCTAGATGTGCAAATACTTGGCGAAGATGATGCCCTCGTCCTCACTTCAATAAGCAAAAGCGACAAAGATGGAGCAGGCGGCAAAGAGATCCGTCTCTACAGAAGGTCTTCGAAAGACTTCTTGGAGATAGATTTTGAGGGAGATGTGGTGCAAGATGCAGAAATGAATGTAGATGGGGATAAGGTTCATATTGCGGGGATTTACGGCAACGCCTCTGACAAGAAGGATAGAACTTTTGGAGGGTTCCATTTAACCGTCCTTACAGAGGACATGGAGATCGCCGCCTTCAATGAAGACAAGTTCAGCGAGCCCGCTGAAAACACGGTCTTAGCAGGAGTCGACCGCACTGACGATGGTCGTACTTATGTGACCACCGCAACCTACTCTTTCGAAGGAACAAAGGCAGGTGCAGGAGGGAGTCAACTGAAAAACATAACCTATCACTGTACGGCTTTGACCATCTTCCACTTTGAAAGTAACG
>CAZPEQ010000499.1:0-2044 GCA_964585605.1 uncultured Weeksellaceae bacterium
TTTCATACAACACGGAGTAGATAGCGTAATCTGTTGGAATATCCGCATCCGGTACGGACGCTTTTAAGAAAGCGACTTGAATGTCCTTGAACTCTTCCCAGTCGGCAACTACGGTGTGTAGTGTTACCCCCAACTTGCTGATCGCATTCTTTACGTTTTGAACGGAGATCTCTGTATTCCAACCGTTGTCAAAATGAACGGCTAAGGGGCGCAAACCGAGTTTTACTGCGGTCAGCAAAGTGTACGTGCTATCGCGGCCACCACTCAGTCCAACAATACAATCGAATTCTTTTCCTTTCCCGGCGGCTTTGATCTCTGCAACCGCCTTTTGAAGATTGGCTTCGCCTTCAGCGCCAAGCGGATGTTTCTTTTCCAACTCGTCGTGAATAAGACAGTACTTACATTTTCCAGTATCATCGTACCAGATGTCAGCAACAGTGTTGTCTAAGATGCAATGCTTACATATCGTTTGTGAGGAACTCATGCGGCTTGGCGGGTTGTTTCAATGGGGTTAGCGTTCATTTCTTCGATCAGTAGAGGTGTTGTGGGAGACACCATGCGGTACAGCCAACTGATCGGTTTGCGAAATGCACGAATGATCGAGTAGTAATTTGGGTAATCGAGGAATGTTTTGTGCGGCATATTCATGATGCCTTCAAAGTCTGCTTCACTGATCTCGAATTTTTTAATAAGGTATTCCCGGTCTGATTGAGCTTGTGCTTCAGGCATAGGCGGCTCATGTTCGAGTTTATACAAGGCCTCTTCCCGGGTCATTTGCTTGCTGCGTACCAATGCGCTGTACTCTCTTTTGCGTTTATCAATGCCAAATTTTCGTGGCAGAATATAGCCTTGGTAGAAGCGCGTGTATACGCTTTCATAATGGTGCCCTCCGTAATCCTGCCAACCGTACTCTTCTGTAATGAATTGCTTCACTGCTGGCTTGTCGTAGGGCACATAGTACAAGGGGCGCACTTGCTTGATCCCTTTGATGTACGTGTAGTAGAATAGGTCTTTTATCGTGTAGTTGGGGAAGGTCTTTAGTTTGACCGTTCCGAATTTCTTGTGTACTGCTTTCAAGTATCGACCATCTCCATAGCTCCACATGATAGGTACTTTACCCTCCGTGCGGAATGAATGGCCATTCATAATGTATTTCACACCTTCTTCCGCGGCGATTTGGTACAGTACTTTTTGAATGGCTAAATCTGTTGGTATTTCGCAGTCCGGTGTGCTCGCTTTCAAGAACGCGAGTTGCAGGTCTTTGAATTCCTGCCAATCCACCACATAGGTCATGAGTTCAAACCCCAGTCGCTTGGTACACTTTTCTATGTTGCTTACCGCGATATCCGAATTCCAACCGTTGTCGAAATGAACGGCTAGGGCGCGTAAACCAAATTTTTTGGCGAGGTGTAGTTGGTAGGTACTGTCAGTACCTCCACTTACACCAATGATGCAGTCGTAAGCCTTGCCTTTACCCGCAGCTTTCATTTTGGAGACCTGCTCGGCGAGCATTTCTTCTCCACGTTGACCTAAGGGGTATTGCTCTTCTAAACGAGCTTGCAGTATACAGTATTGACAAATTCCATCGTCATTAAGACGAAGCAGCGGATCGGTATGATCCATCACGCATTTTGAGCAATTTTTCTCCATTCTGAGTGGGTCAGTGGAAGTTTAAGGTGAGGATTCTCTTATACGTGAACTTCCGGATGAAGGTTTGCAGGTCTTTGTCTACCACTTTGGGCTCTTTTTTTAGGCGTGCTTGTAGGTACCCTTTCATATACTGATAGCCACAAATAAGGAAAGGACGAGAACGTAGCTTGAACGCTGCTCTGATTAAGGCCAGGCCTAGGTCGTTGCCTGTTCGATAGGCTTCAACGCCACTTTTGAAGGCGTGTTTAACCGGGTCGTATGCTGCGCTCGTAGGCCGGTGATGTTTAACTTCTTTATCGATCACTTTAATATGCCAGCCCTTATGTAAGGTGCTCATGGTATCGATGCCATCCCAGTTCCATGTCTCCGCGAAGCCTCCGATCGCTTCAAAACA
>CAZPEQ010000500.1:0-2033 GCA_964585605.1 uncultured Weeksellaceae bacterium
CAGGATCCTCGCCTTACGATAAGCGGTCCTAATTTGGTGATCATTGCTGAGTACAAAAAGGCATCTTCAGAGACTAAGGAAAAGGGGGTTACGCTGTTCACAAGCAGTATTCGCAGAGGATCTAAAGACGACCTGGATCCGCACTTGAACTGCCACAGTAAATTGCACGAAGTAATGGCATTGAACCAAGCCATTGCCGCAGGTGCCGATGAAGCCCTGATGTTGGACAGACACGGATTCGTGGCCACCTGCAACGCCACCAATTTCTTTTTGGTCAAAAATGATGAGGTATGGACCTCAACCGGCGAGTATTGTTTACCTGGAATTACACGACACAACGTAATTCGGGTTTGTGGCGAACTAGGCATTCCTTGTCACGAAAAAAACTTCCACCCCAGCGATGTTCACGCGGCAGATGAAGCCTTTGTAACAGGAACTTTTGGTGGGTTAACGCCCGTTGTTGCAGTAGACGGACACACAATCGGTTCTGGCAAGAGCGGGCCAATGGTAGAGCGCTTGAGTGCAGGGTATCAGGAATTGATCGATCGAGAAGTTGGGGAGAAAGGTTGAAGATTCGTCCTTTGCTTGATCGATGGGTTATTCACTTACCGCAACAACACGTTATTTATTCTCACTCCCGTATTCGTCTTCACACGTAGCAAGTACATACCTGATCTTAACATGGAGAAATCCAATTGGACGGTGTTCGCTGATGCGCTTATTGTTTTAACCACTCTACCATCTAGCTGTAGTAACTCAATGAACTCTATTTGTTGGTCACTCTGCACATTCAAAATACCCGCTGTAGGGTTTGGGTAAAGGTTCAAGCCCTTTGTTCCTACATCAGCAACCCCGCTTGAAACGTCGATAAGGAACACACTCGGGTCCGTGATCACTGGCTCATTGAAATCAAAGAAGATATTGGCGGTATTAAGAATCATATCCCCGAGTAACAAATTCTGGCTTGGTTTAATGCGAAACTTCACAAAGCCATGGCTATCTGGTTCGTTCGCATTACTATCTGGTAGTTGTATGTTGTCGAACTGAAAGACCAACACGCCGTCGTTCAGATACCAATAGTTGTTGTGCGAACTGCTAACGTACTCGAAAGTATTCCATTGCAGATCGGCACTCAGCGTATCGGTGATCCGCACGTTTTCGGCCATGAACGTTCCCGTGTTCTGAAAACGGATCGTGTACTCAATAGCATCGCCGTTCATCAATTGTGTTGGGGACATATTATCGGGGACAGCGGTCTTGTCGTTAGGATCGAACGCCCCTACAACTACATTATTCCAGCTCGCGCTATTGTCATTTGGTGTAGAATCGGCTACTGCGGGTATTGTCGTTAACACATGGTCGATAGGTGTTCCTAAAGCAACGCTCACCGCTGTATTAAGAGAAACGATCGCATCCCACGTAGTGCCTGGGTTCAGGGTCACGGACCAACTGGCGCTGGTCCCTACTTGCGATGTTGGAATAACCGTACTTCCCACCCACGTTTGATCCGCATCAAAGTCAAAGTCGATCATAGTCGTGGTCGGTTCTGTTCCAATGTTATTGACTTGTAAGAATACGTAGTTATCAAACCCTGGGCGCGTATACCCTCCTTCAACATCCACTACCAGATCATAGATGCCGGGAATTGCCTGATAACCGATATGGTTCAATGAATCTGTATGCCCAGGTGTGATTGATACTGTATGTGCTGGGGAGGTCAGTATATGATAAGGGATAGGGCGACCTTGAACCGTGTATACACCGGTATCCAACGGAAAGGCGTAATTCCCATTGCCATCTACTCCCCCCAGAAAATTACCTGGCTGCGTCTCAACCGTAGCATTAAGCAGGACCCCTTCTCCAACATTTAGTTGTCCATTTCCATTGAGATCTTCATAGACCGTACCGATTATGGACTGATCCGAAAAACATGGATCAAACAAACCGCAAAGTACAGGCCGGAAACCAAATAAGGTAGAGTCCATTACAAGCCCAGAAGGAACATTTGGCAAGCATGTAATAGAATTCAACAA
>CAZPEQ010000501.1:0-2032 GCA_964585605.1 uncultured Weeksellaceae bacterium
CCTCAACTTACAAAGAGCCTCCGCTTTGTTGCCGGTATCCTTTTCTTGACGGGGTTCACGGCGTATTATTTTCTGAGTTAGTTATCTTCTCGTCTTCAATTCTCTTTTGACCGTTTTATAGAATTGCTGGCCTTACCCCACCTAATAACGCTTAATATCGCAGTATGGGAATCGTAGACCTAATTGGCTATAGCGCTTCAGCTGTGCTCATCATTTCCTTCCTGCTTGCCGATATACGTAAGTTGCGTATCGTAAATACCGTGGGCTGCGCGTTGTTCGTGATCTATGGCTTTATGCTGGGGAACAATTGGGCTATCATTGTGACGAACGTGTTCATCATTGGCGTGAATCTCTACCACCTGTTAAAGTCTGCCCCAGTTTCTACTGAGAACTAAGGATGGAAGTCTTCGGATACATCTGCGCTATTATTATCGGCTTGGTCATGGGCCTTGCTGGTGGGGGTGGCTCGGTATTGGGCGTACCTATTTTCGCCTACCTATTCGGCATGAGTGCCGTTTATGCTACGGCCTATTCCCTATTCGTGGTTGGACTTACCGCAGGCGTTGGGGCGATCACCAATGCGCGTAAGGGACAAATAGATGTGCGCACAGGCATCGTCTTTGCGATACCCGCCTTTATCGCGGTTTACCTAACTCGAGCCTACGCTATACCGTGGATACCTGAAACGATCTTTTCAGTAGGATCCTTCACATTGAGTAAAGACCTCGGTATCATGCTTCTGTTTGCTTTGATCATGGTCATAGCCGGTTATTTCATGGTGAAAGGCAGAAAAGAAAAGCCTGTTAAACCAGTTGATTTAGATGATACCGTACTTGACGAATTGGGTTTGGAGGAAGAACAGATCCAGGTGGTGTACAAATACAGGAAGATCGTTGTAGAAGGACTGGTGATCGGTGTGCTTACCGGGTTGGTGGGGGCTGGAGGCGGTTTTGTGATCGTGCCCGCGCTGGTGCTATTAGCCAATCTTCCAATGAAGAAGGCCATAGGCACTTCGTTAATGATCATTTGCATCAAGTCATTGATCGGCTTTATAGGAGATGTGCAGAACCTGGATATCGACTGGGGTTTTCTTGGCGTCTTCAGCTCGTTGACAATTGCAGGTATACTCGTCGGTAGTTACCTCTCCAATTTCGTGGACGGTAAGGTGCTGAAAAAGGGATTCGGTTGGTTTGTGATCGTGATGGCGATCGCCATACTGGTCATCGAACTGAGTCAGTAAGTCTTTTCAACTCCCAAGCCTAGCCCCTTGTTTATCTTGAATGGGTCATTCTTAAGGAGCCACGGACCATCCTGATCAAGCAGGTCCACCAGAGAGGCCATTTGTAATGCCGCTGCCGTGCCGCAACTACTTTCGCTCATGGATCCCAGCATGATCTTCAACCCTGCTTCACGCGCAGGTGTAATGATTTTCAAAGCATTACGTATACCACCGCATTTCATCAGTTTGATGTTGATGCCGGAAAACGCATTGCCTATCCGATCTAAATCTGCTAGCGATTCGAAACTTTCATCAGCATACACGGGAACGTTGGTTGCAGACTTAAGCTGCTGCGCAAGCTGATCTTGCGTCGTTGGAAAGGGCTGTTCTATGCCTGCCAAGTCAAAGGTGCTTAGCAGTGGTGCTAGTTTTTCCCAATGATCCATATCCTTCCAACCTTGATTCGCATCAATGAAGAGTGCGCGATCCAAGTGCTTTTGCAGCTCCAATAGCATCGCTTGATCGTCTAGTCCGGTTAGTTTGAACTTCAGTATGTCGGTTTTGGGCGCTTCTGCGATACGCTCCCCTATCTCCGTCTTATCCTTGGTCGCGACCGTATACATATTGCAAGCTCTGTTTCCTACGGGAATATGAAGTAGTTCTGCAACAGAAAGTCCAGCGTGCTTAGCGAACAGGTCATGTAGAGCCATGTCAAATGCAGCTAGCCCTTCATTTTTACCGTCGAAAAACTCTTCTAGTTGATCGAGCAGCTGGTCAAGTCCATGCTCCGGATCACCGATCCGGGCTGCCTCG
>CAZPEQ010000502.1:0-2030 GCA_964585605.1 uncultured Weeksellaceae bacterium
TGATGCTCAGGTAAGTCTAGGGGTACCCAGCTCTAACCTTACCTTTAAGCTCGGCGTAAGCAACTTTTTTGGGATCGTTCCTTTGTTCGACGCTGATGTACCATCAGAAGAACGATTGGATCGAGCATGGAATAACGATATATTTCTGGTGTTCGGTGGCCCCCGAGTTGGACGTCTAGGATATTTACAAGTGACTTATGAACTCAACAAACGTCAGTAACAGTGACATCACACTTCAACACCTTTGAACAAACATGAATAGAATGCTACGCTCGGGCTTAATGCTCTCAGCTATCGCCGCATTTAATCTACTATCGGCGCAAACACGTTTCATAGACGAAGTCTTTACGCAGTCTGAGATTAACGTGACCTCAAATGTTACGTACGGCGTGAACATTGACTTCCTTACCTCCAACTTTGCTTCGGCGCAAACACCGGCTGACATAACCACGTTGCAGACGCTTGTGGCTACAAGCCAGCCAATACCACCTAGCTTCTTCAACCCGTTGGATTCAAGCACCGTGGTTAAAGTAAGAGATGTCCGGATGGATATTTACGAGCCAGACCAGGCGGTAGATCAACTGCAAACACGGCCAGTAGTGGTGATTTTACATACGGGGAATCTACTCCCACCCGGACTTAATGGGAGCCCACTTGGAACAAAGACAGACAGTGTCAATGTTGAATTGGCTAACCGTTGGGCACGTCGTGGTTATGTGGCCATTACAGTAGAGAACCGTCATGGTTGGAATCCACTTGCCGCTACACTCAATGAGCGTCGTGGTGGTCTCCTGAATGCTGTTTACCGTGCTATACACGATGTAAAGCAAGCTGTCCGAACAATTCGGGAAGATGCTTCTTCAGCAAACACATACGCAGTTGACGGAAACAACATCGTACTGATGGGAGAAGGCACAGGCGGATATATTGCACTTGGCTACTCTACACTTGATGATCCGGCAGAAATGTTCATCGAAAAATTCCGTCCTGATCCGTTTGACCCAGCCGTGAGTTTCATTGATACGACAATGGTGGGGAATATCGATGGTTTCGGCGGCACGCTGAATCTTTATCAAGACAACGGTTTCTCTTCAGATATCAGCATGTGCGTGAATCTTGGAGGAGCCCTTGCTGATACCAGTTGGTTAGAGCCAGGCAATGTACCTATGGTAGCTTTTCATGCTGCTTTTGACCCATTCGCGCCATTTGACGATGGTATCGTGATCGTACCTACTACGGGAGAGCAAGTAGTTCCGCTCGCTGGTTCGAATATTCACGTACAGCTAGCCAATGATTTTGGCAACAACGATTCTTTCGCCTCGCTGCCTGATGATGCGGTCAGTGCGGTTGCTCGCTCCTTGTATGGCACAACACAATCACACGGAAGTGCATCGGTTCAGATCTCTCCTTCGCCAGAAGGCCTATTCCCAATCCTTCGCCCAGTGTTACCTCCTCCTTTCATGGAAGAAGCTAGCCCATGGCAATGGTGGGATCCAAACTCAGCGGTTGCGAACATTGTTCTAGACTCTGCTTCAATGCTAACAACAGGATTAGCCAGCATGGCAAGTAACCCAGATATGTCTCCTCAAAAGGCACGTACGTACATTGATACGATTATGTGGTATACCGCACCACGTGTGGTATGTGCATTGAACCTTGGACCTTGTTCTTTGGTAGGTATTGATGAAACCGATCCGATCGCTATTGGTGTTGATGTATTCCCGAATCCAACTGCGGACATCATGAACGTTACGAGTGAGGCGGCGATTATTCGCTCTTACCAAGTGATGGACATTCAAGGTCGCATCATTGCCAACGGCAATGTTGGCACAAGCCGATTTACGATCGACAGTGAGAACTTCGCCTCAGGACAATATGTGCTCAGTTTGCAGTTTGACGAAGGAAAAGTAGGTCGACTATTCGTGGTTGAGTGATCAACTCAAGGACTTAAACGCAATGAAGAAGCCCCGTGTCTACACGGGGCTTCTTTTGTTTCTAGGCGTATTGTTCGAGCAGTTCTTTTTGTTCTG
>CAZPEQ010000503.1:0-2023 GCA_964585605.1 uncultured Weeksellaceae bacterium
ATGGAATCATAGTACTGCGTCAACACTCTCCACTCATGGTCCTTAACGATGGGTGCCAATTGGAACAGGTCACCGATCATAAGCACTTGCGCACCTCCAAAGCTCTCGTTATATCTACCTTTCGCAGAACGCATACGGTAATCAATGGCATCTAAGACATCAGCTCGTAACATACTTACTTCGTCAATAATGAGCAGGTCGCATTGCCGAAGTAGTTTTCTCCTTCGGCTGTCCAACGGCCTTCTACTGGCTAAACTGTTCTGATCATGAAAGTCTCCACCAGGGATCCCTTCCGGTAGATAGCGCTCGGGGATCATTGAACCAAAGGGTAGCAAAAATTGAGAATGTATGGTGACCCCGTTTGCATTCAATGCCGCAATACCGGTAGGTGCAACGATCAAGTATTTCTTATAGGTCTCTTGTACCAATTGATGCAGAAAAGTAGTCTTGCCCGTTCCTGCTTTTCCGGTCAGAAAAATGTGCTCGTTGGTACTATTCACGAACTCGGCCGCTATGCTGCCCATTCGTGTCGTCTCCAACGTTGCATCTATTGTTATATCACTTATTTCCATATGCCACCCTTATCGAGTACGAACAAAGTTCCTGCTCCTCATAGAAACAGCACTTCCATTGTCACTCTAAGTATGAACAAGTATTACCAGCGTACATATCGAACAGGATCAATTGTTTTAAGTCCCTTGTTCTTCCAAGTACTTATGGATGGCAGAAAAGTCCATTCGCCCCATTCCTTGTTTTTTCGCCTCCATGAACACCTCTTTGCTTTGGTTCGCCATATACATGGGTTGGCCTAATTCATAAGCGGTCAAGCAAGCGAGGTGAATGTCCTTCAGCATAAGCTCTAAGGGAAATTGAACATCGTAATTATTCTCTTTAATGTTTTTTGCCTTCGCCTGTGTGAATGGAGCAGAAACAGCTAGGCTGGATAAGGTCTGTAGCAAGAAGTCTCTATCAATACCCATCTTCTGGCCGAGCACCGTGGCTTCTGAAAAGATGAGCATCGATTGTGCTAACATGGCGTTGACCAACATTTTGAACGATGCGCCCATACCGACCTTACCCATTGATACAACCCGCTTACCCATCAATTGTAAATGTGTTTCTAGCACGCTGATCGTTTCCTCTTCTCCTCCGACAAAGAAGACTAATTCACCTTGTTCAGCTTGGGTTTTAGACCCGGCGACAGGAGCATCTACAAAGCGCACTCCATGGCTTTTTGCCAGCTCACCACATTGCCTGCTGAACGATGGATTTACGGTAGAACAATCCGCCCAGATCGCATGCTGTTGCATTGCAGGTAACATCTGTTGCAAGCACACGCTTTCAACCACTTCTGGCTTGGACAACATGGAAAACACGATATCCGCATCTGCAACTGCTTCTGCGGGTGTGCTCGCGATAGAGATACCTGACGCCTTTAGTTCATCTGCAGGGCCTGCACTGCGGTTGTAGACGGTAAGTATGGTTCCTCCTTTCAACAAATTCGCGGCCATTCGACTGCCCATGATACCCAATCCTAAGAATGCTATTTTCATTTCGAAGTGTTCGTGAAGTTTCCTGAATGCAGTGTATTGAACCTTGAACAGATTCTCCTGCAAGTAATTGAAATAATCGACAGGAAAGAAACACACCTTACATTAACGGAAGAATACATCTAGAAACATGTCAGAAAAACCTGTCCGAGTCGGCTTAATCACGTTTCTTCTTGGTCTCATTGGAGTCGCTTCGATGCTACTGAGTGATATACCTATGGATTTCCTTCCCCAAGAGGCTTTAGCTAAGATTCCCGCCGGATCCATGCGTTACTTGATGCTGATCAACCCAACGATCTTACTCTTGATTGCCGTCGTACTCGGAACAGTGAGTTACCGAAAAGCAGGCTTTCGCGCGCCGTTGATCGAACGATTAGCTGGAGATGCGAGCACACCTTTCTCCGCAATCAACTGGTTGAAGTATGGTGTCGTAGGGGGCTTGATCAGTGGCCTTGCGATCATTGGAATAGAGT
>CAZPEQ010000504.1:0-2000 GCA_964585605.1 uncultured Weeksellaceae bacterium
CACGCGGCTTAGTCCGTTTTACGGAATAACGGTTATTGTCTGCTGATGAAAAGAAGTGGATGTTGCTAAGGCCTCATTCAAGCTTAATAAGTAATTCCCAGCGGAGTCTATTACCAAGTAAACAGTGTCTTTAGGCAAAGCACCCATCCAAGGGCCATTTATTCCATCTGCCCGACCTATTGACACGGCATAGCGCCTGTTTTCGTCGCAATTAATCAAACACATGCTGTCGCCAACAAGTATTTGCCCGTTGAGCGGTTGAAGTTCGAAGCAAGGAGTAGGGGGCAAATCATTCCTACTGCAGCTTGATAGAATAATAGTTAGGATACCTAAACGGTGGCTAGTTCCAACGTGGCGCATGATAATCTAGCTAACGAAAAAGGGCACGATATCGTGCCCTTTTTCGTGTATCGTTAGCGAGAAACTTATGCACTCTTCTTAAGCTTCCCTTTCAATTCGTTTTCCACAGCGTTGATCGCCTTGCGTGTCTTTAGGACGCTGTCTGGGGTAACACTGATCGTGTCAATACCCAATTCTACTAAGAACTGCGCGAAGTCGGGGAAATCGCTTGGCCCTTGGCCGCAAATGCCGACTTTGGTTCCAGTCGCTTTCGCGGTTTTGATCAGCATCTTCAACATGCCTTTAACGGCTGGGTTGCGCTCGTCGTAGATATGGCTCACCAATTCAGAATCGCGGTCAAGCCCTAACGTAAGCTGGGTTAGGTCGTTCGATCCGATAGAGAAACCGTCGATATGTTGCGCAAACTCTTCCGCAAGGATGATATTGCTCGGCAACTCGGCCATGAGGTACAGTTCCAATCCTTCTTTGCCTCGTTCCAATCCGTATTCCCGCATGACATCTTGCGTCTTGCCTAATTCTTCCACCGTTCTGCAAAAAGGAACCATTACGACTACGTTCTTGAGGCCCATCTTTTCGCGTACCCGGCGAATGGCCTTACACTCCATGCCAAATGCTTCCCGGTAGCTTTCGTTGTAATAACGCGATGCACCGCGGTAACCGATCATTGGGTTCTCCTCTTCTGGCTCAAAATGCTCTCCGCCTAGCAGGTTCTTGTACTCATTGCTTTTGAAGTCGCTAAAACGAACGATCACTTTGTTCGGATAAAACGCTGAGGCGATCTTGGCAATACCGTAGCTGAGTCGCTTGACAAAGAAGGTTTCTTCATCGCTGTACCCGTTGATCAGGTAGCTGATGCGACCACTCAAGTTCGTATCTCCTAGTTCCTTGTGTTGCAACAGCGCAAGGGGGTGTGCTTGTATGTAGTTGTTAATGATGAACTCCTCTCGAGCAAGACCTACACCTGCATTCGGCAATGCGGCGAATTTGAACGCTAGATCTGGTGATGCTACGTTCAGCATGATAGGTGTATCGGTCTCCGGCACATCGGCCAAGTCCGTTTCAACGATAGAGTAGGGCACTTTTCCCTCGTAAATGAACGCGGTGTTTCCCTCTGCACATGAAACCGTGATCTCTTGTCCGTTCTCCAGAATCTCTGCAGCATTGCCAGTACCGACAACGGCGGGAACGCCCATCTCACGAGCTACGATAGCCGCATGACACGTACGTCCACCTCGGTTGGTGACAATGGCCGAGGCCTTTTTCATGATCGGTTCCCAATCGGGATCGGTCATTTCAGTTACTAGCACATCGCCAGCTTGAAAGTCTTTTCCGTCAAATGATCCATCACGGCCATCCATGGCGTACATGATTCTCACTTTACCGGTACCTACTTTGTCTCCGATCGCAATTCCTTCCGCGATCACCTTGGGGTCGATACCAGTTTTGTCAATCGCGTACTCTACGATTTTGGTACTGTCCTTTCTGGAATGAATCGTTTCGGGGCGCGCCTGAACAATAAAAAGTTCTTTCGTCAAACCATCTACAGCCCATTCTACGTCCATAGGGCACCAGTGGCCTTTCTTTTTGGTATAATACTTTTCAATAGAGGCCACGGAACGAGCGATCTCCAAGGCCATGTC
>CAZPEQ010000505.1:0-1999 GCA_964585605.1 uncultured Weeksellaceae bacterium
CACTACGATCACCTCGGTCGCATGGGTCAAGAAACATTCTTCCCTGGCGCGAATGACAATGCAAGTGGCGTGGCCATGATGTTAAGTCTTGCTGCCTACTATGCGGAAAATCCACCTGAGCGCACGATCGTATTCATGGCCTTTGCCGGAGAAGAAGCGGGGTTGATCGGTTCGCATGTCTACATCGATAAACCTTTGTTCGATCTGGACAAGATCCGCTTCCTGTTGAACTTGGATATACTGGGTACAGGCGATGATGGTATCATGGTTGTTAATGCCAGTAAAGAGACAGAAGAATACGAGCAGTTGGTGGCCATTAACCAACGCACGGAGCGCTTAGCCGCAGTCAAGAAACGTGGGCCAGCTTGTAACAGCGACCACTGTGCTTTTGTGGAACACGGCGTGCCAGCCGTCTTCATTTACACACTTGGGGGTGTAGCGTTTTACCACGACGTGTACGATCAAGGCGAAACCTTACCGTTAACGGCTTTCCCTGAAATACGGGGCGCGCTGATCGACCTGATAGCTGAACTGAAATGAGCGGCAAGCTCTACATCGTTCCCACGCCGATAGGCAACCTGAAAGATGTAACACAACGTGTTGTGGAAGTGTTGAACACGGTAGACTTGATCTTGGCAGAAGATACCCGGACAAGTGGCCGACTGATGCAGCACTTGGGTGTAAGCACCAAGCTGAGTGCTTTCCATATGCATAACGAACACAAGGTCTTGGATCGCGTCATAGAGCAGTTGCATGCAGGCATGAACATGGCCTTGGTGTCTGATGCCGGAACACCTGCCATTAGTGATCCTGGTTTTTTGCTGACCCGTGCTTGCGTAGATAACAATGTGGAGTTGGAGTGTTTGCCTGGCCCAACCGCTTTTGTACCCGCCTTGGTCAATAGTGGCTTGCCGTGTGACCGCTTCGTGTTCGAAGGCTTTCTACCGGTTAAGAAAGGGCGGCAGACCCGGTTAAAGACCCTTGCGGAAGAGACCCGCACGATGGTCTTTTACGAAAGCCCGCACCGGATAGGAAAGGCCTTGAACCAATTTGCAGCGTATTTTGGTGCCGATCGTAAGGCGAGTGTGAGTCGCGAGATCAGCAAGAAATTTGAAGAGACGCGTAGAGGTACCTTAGCAGAATTGGCAGCGCATTTCACCGAGCATAAAGTGAAAGGTGAAATGGTCGTTGTAGTAGCAGGTACATGAACATTGAATGAAATGGAGATCATCCCGTTTGTAGGATTTGCGAATGTTAAGTTCGGTCAGACCAAGCAACAGGTAATAGCAGCGCTTGGGGAACCAACCGATATTTGGGAAGAAGAGGTCATTGAGGGGCACGTTACCCACGAACAGGCGTACGTGGATATAGGTGTGCAGCTTTCCTTTTCGGCCGATGATGACTTCCGTTTGGGTACCATCACCTTCATGACCCAAGAGTATATGTTCCAAGGTCAAGTACTGGTTGGCTTAAGTGAGGTAGGCTTGTTAGCCGCCATGGGTAAGACTGATGTGAAGGACTTTCAGCTTGATGATGATTTTCCGGAGGATGATGCCAAAGACTACTTGGCCGATTCCATTGGCCTGTCCTGTTGGATAGAAGGAGATGAGGTTAGCTCGGTCTCTTTATTTCCTGAGTATACCGCTGACGGGGAGACCGTGATCTGGCCGAAGTAAAGCAGCCTTACTCGTCTTCGTCTGACTTCAGCAAGCGGATCAGTTCCGTTGCTTTTTCCAAGCGCTCCTTATCATCTAGGTTAAAGCTGAAGATGATCTGCACATCAGGCGTGTTCTCGTAGTTGCCGCTCGGCTCTGTTGCGGTAGAGATTGTTGCGTTGGCTGCACGTTGTTTCTCCAGTTCTGCAATGAAATCGTAATTCACGGCCTTGCCCAGGCGCTCAAGCAGCTCGTTGTCGAGGCGATCGCGTTTCAAGGCATCATTCAAGCCCTGCTTGCTTAAGGAGGCATTTCTGGCCACGGCCGACTTATTGAATCCGAGG
>CAZPEQ010000506.1:0-1994 GCA_964585605.1 uncultured Weeksellaceae bacterium
TCCAGCCCTGCAGGTCGCTGGAATGGTAATCCCAATCTAGGTTGTCCTTGTCAATAGCTGCTTGCCACTGTTTCATGTTCTTATCCAATGACAGGCTATATATCTCAAACCCTTTGGCACGTTTCTGTCCTTTTACCTTCTTGAACTTGGCGCTTTTGTACTTCTCATAGGCCGCTACTACGTTTGGGTTTTCCCTGCGGCAAGGTCCACACCAACTGGCCCAAAAATCGATGAGAACGTATTGGCCACGTAGGTCACTTAATTTGACCATGCTGGTGCCATCTGTTCCTGCAAATTCAAGTTCCGGTGCGGTATCTCCAATATTAAGTCCTACTTCACCACTGTCTTGGGTAGCAAAGCCAACCACGGCTAGGGCCATAACAGCAGCCAAAATGGCAATTTGTGTCTTTTTCATGATCGCGGTAAATCTCATCTTGTAAAATTAGTGGATCCCGTGCACTTGCACGCACGCCGAATCGTTGAACTCTGGTAAAGCAATTTTCGTGCCTTAGTTGACACGCTCGATCTTTGCGCCTATTGCGTTAAGTCGCTCTGCTATTCGCTGGTAACCCCTATCGATCTGTTCAATGTTGTGGATCGTACTATTGCCTTCGGCGCTAAGCGCTGCTATTAATAGCGAAACCCCGGCACGTATATCTGGGCTGGTCATGGAAATACCACGCAAGGATTGCTCGAAGTTGTTACCGATCACTGTTGCCCGGTGCGGGTCACATAAAATGATACGCGCCCCCATATCAATGAGTTTATCTACGAAGAATAAGCGGCTCTCGAACATCTTCTGGTGAATGAGTACGCTTCCTTTTGCTTGTGTGGCCACAACGAGAATAATACTTAAGAGATCCGGCGTAAAGCCTGGCCACGGTGCATCACTAACGGTCATGGTAGAACCATCAATAAAGGATTGGATCGTGTAACTATCGTGGGTAGGAATGTGAATATCATCGCCACGTCTTTCCAGTGTAATGCCCAAGCGATCGAAGATCAACGGTATCTGACCTAAGTAATCATAGCCTGTATCCTTGATGGTGATCTCGCTGCGTGTCATGGCCGCTAATCCAATGAAACTGCCAATCTCGATCATATCAGGTAAGACGCGATGCTCGCAGCCGCCCAGTTCTTTTACACCATTGATAATGAGCTTGTTGGAGCCGATGCCTTTAATGTTGGCACCCATGCTATTGAGCATTTTCGAAAGCTGCTGTAGGTAAGGTTCACAGGCCGCGTTGTAGATGATCGTCTCGCCTTCAGCTAGCACCGCTGCCATCAAGATGTTCGCCGTTCCTGTTACCGAAGCTTCATCCAACAGCATGTAGGTACCCTTGAGCTGCTTGGCTTCAACCTTATAGAAATTCTCGTCGCGGTTATACTCAAAATCAGCACCGAGTTTTTGAAAGCCCACGAAGTGGGTGTCTAGCCGGCGGCGGCCGATCTTATCACCACCAGGGGTGGGTATGTACCCTTTACCAAAGCGTGCTAGGGTAGGGCCAACGATCATAACCGATCCACGGAGACCGCTGCCTTTTTTCTTGAATTCAGGCCTGCGGAAGAACTCCAGGTCGATTGCATCTGCTTGAAACTCCCAATCACCATTTCCAAGATCTTTGACCTTTACACCCAAAGAGCGCAACAAGTCAATGAGCTTGTTCACGTCAACAATATCAGGGACATTGCGAATGATACATACTTCAGGAGTTAGCAGTACCGCGCATAAAATTTGGAGTGCCTCATTCTTAGCGCCTTGGGGAATGAGCTCTCCCTTTAGTCGATGTCCTCCTTCAATTTTGAAACTCCCCATTCACGTGTAGCTGCTTTTCGTTCTCATACAAAAGAACAATGCACCAGAACGCGAACGGTCAAGGGCGCAGAATGCTATACACTAAAGGATGTTGAGTGGTTACCGGCGGCGCTTACGTCCACCGCCACGGCCTTTACCACCACCGCCTTTTTTCTTGCCACCACGCTTGAACGTATTG
>CAZPEQ010000507.1:0-1990 GCA_964585605.1 uncultured Weeksellaceae bacterium
GCTCTAACGAAGTTACCTGTACACCCGACATACATGCCTTGTTCGCATTGATGTTCTTCCATTCGGCGCGCTTAGAGAGTAAGGTCACGAATGGCGATCTACTGATCGACCTCAAGAGTCAGGATCGCTCCTTATGGCACATGCCGCTGGTTTGGCTTGGCAACGAAGCCATGGTAAGCGCGGTAAAAACAAAAGTCTTTTCCACCTACCACTATGAAGCGGCCATCGCTTCTGAGCACTTAAAAGCAAAAGACTTTAACCGTACCAATTGGGATACTATCCTGATGTGGTATGAACAATTGGAGCACATAGCCCCTTCCCCATTCAATAAATTGAACATGGCCGTAGTGAACCTCCAACGCAAAGACCCCACTGCTGCGCGAGAAATCCTTGACACGGTCGATCCGCATGAACTGGAGCAGCGTGCATATCTATACCATGGCTGTTTGGCCGAGTACCATGCCTATTGTAGCGAATACAGCAAGGCCATAACACAATACGATCAGGCCATACAGCTGGTGAACAACGAAGCGGAGCGCGAATACTTGATGGAAAAACGAGACCGAATTAAGGATATTTAACCTGAAGTCGAAAAAGGTGTGTTGCTACTAAGCTTGATTTTCATTTACTTTGTATTTCAAAGTAAATGCAATGACGAATATTGACAAGCACCTTGGCGACATTACGGAGATGCGTAGGCTTATGGACCGAAGCAGCCGTTTCATCAGTCTCAGCGGTCTTTCTGGTATTGCGGCTGGAAGCATTGCATTAATAGGTGCGTATGCAGCCTACAAGGCCATGAACAACCAACTGTTCAGCCTTCGGGACTATCAACCTGATTCAGCCGAGCGGGTATTCAATATGCGTGCAGAAACATCAGTGGAATTAACAATCATCGCCCTTGTTGTGCTCGTATTTGCAATGCTCAGTGCGTTCATTCTAACCTGGCGCAAAGCACGCAGGAACGGGGAATCTTTGCTGAATCCCGCATCGCGGAAAATGATGGTCAACATGTTCATCCCCTTGATTACCGGTGGCTTATTCTGCCTTGTTCTACTTTATCAGGGCATGTATGGGCTGGTCGCACCCGCCACGCTCATCTTCTACGGCCTTGCCTGTGTGAATGCGAGTCATTACACACTCTCCGAGATCAAATACATAGGCTTCTTCAACATCCTCCTTGGGCTCGTGAACTGCTGGTTCATAGGCTATGGCCTTCTTTTCTGGGCTTTCGGTTTTGGAGTACTCCACATCTTCTACGGAAGTCTAATGTATCTAAGATATGAGAGGAAGAACTGATGATCGAAGGCCTGAATAAGCACTTTGAAAGCAGAGTTCGGCTTGGAGTCATGTCCATTCTCATGGTAGAGCAATGGATCGATTTCAAAGAGTTGAAAAAACGCCTTACGCTTACAGACGGAAACTTGGCCAGTCACATTACAGCACTCGAAAAACACAACTACATACTCATTCATAAAGACCATATGGGGACACGCCCTAAAACCACCTACACTGCCACACCCGCAGGACGAAAAGCCTTCAAGGCGCATCTCAGCGCTTTGGAAAAATTACTGAAGGGATACAATAACTGACCTTTTTTTGACTTACTCACTTTGCATTTCAAAGTGAAATAAAACTACGTAATATGCAACCTAACACAACACCATTCAGCCAGCAACTTCTCCGCTTTGGCTTTGGACTGAACATGTTCATGGCCGCGATCCTGTTGCTTAGCACGATATTCTATAAGCAAAGATCTTCAGGGTTCTTCGACGACAACGCCTTCTTCTTCATAGGCTACCTACCAACCTTGATATATGCACTGGTGGTGTTCACCTCAAGATTCGGTCATAAAAGACGAAAGCTGCACTTTCCCACATTCAAACTCACCTTGCTTGCTCTGAGCGCATTCTCCATTAGCGCCTATATCCTCAATAGGTCAATGGGTTTATTCGAATCGTTCGTTACATGGACGATCCCAGTGCTCATT
>CAZPEQ010000508.1:0-1988 GCA_964585605.1 uncultured Weeksellaceae bacterium
TAAGGCATTCCGAACTTATTTTCGGTTACATCCAAGTACGCCTCATCTAGGGAAAGCGGTTCGACCAAATCGGTGTATTCATGGAAGATCGCTCTAATCTGCGATGAGACCTCCTTGTAGACATCAAAGCGATGCGGAACAAAGATCAGGTCAGGACATTTCCGGATCGCCGTTACAGAAGGCATCGCTGAACGCACACCGAACTTTCGCGCTTCGTAACTGGCGGCGGCCACCACACCGCGTTCACGCGAGCCACCAACTGCAATGGGCTTGCCTTGCAATGCTGGGTCGTCGCGTTGCTCCACAGAAGCGAAGAATGCGTCCATGTCAATGTGGATGATCTTACGGGTTTTGTTGGCCTCGTTCACTTGGTAAAAATAGGGAGGGGGCTCGAATGGCTCGAGAGATGCGAATGGCTTCACTGGCAAGAAAGGCGGCAACAGCCAGAATGGTGCTAATGGCTCGGGGGTTAGTTGAATAGCTAGCTGAAAGTAAGTAGTATCTAGCTTGATTAGGCTATGTACTTTCAGCTAGTTACTACAAGCTCCAATTTAAGATCTGCTCTACTCTCACCGCAGGCCGGCTCGGTACTTCGGCAAACCCAGGAGAAAACTTCTGTAGGCTGCCTTTGAAATTGGGAGCTTGTTTTTTGGAATTTCCTCAAGGCACCTGCTCCGCCCGAATAGCAGTTGGTACGCCACCACCAATGTTCACCAGGATCGGATCGCGGTCATTGTCACTCCCTGTGTACTTGATCAGGCCATCCATATTCACGTCCTCTTGGGCGTAAACGGCTACGATGCTAGTTGGCACACTTCCCCCAACGGCAACGAGAATGGGATCGCGGTCATTGTCACTCCCTGTGTACTTCAAGGAATTGTCATGTACTGAGTTTCCGCTCCACAGCACCATGCTTCCATTGATGTTCAGCCGGGCTGCTGTACCCCATGTTGCGGTATTCAGATGAGTAAAGTCAACGAATGAAATAGTAGGAGAGAGGCTTATTGGCGTTGCGGTCATACAACCCAAGTGGTTGCGGTGGCGGATCACGACATGGTAATCGTCAGGAGGAAGTTCAATGGAGATCGGGGAGACCCCATCCGTAGCACTCACCACATCTCCATCGCGCTGCAACAAGGCGGTGCATATCGATTCGATCTGTGTTGGATTGTTCGCCGCGCGTAGCTCAATGATCACCCAATCAACGATCGCATTTTCTCCGGCAGCATCCAGAATCGACTGGTCAACCTGACCCGTGTTATTGAGGTCCATGACATAACCGAGTTGCGTATAGGGTTCGACTAGTGGCACTAAGTCTTGTGCCCGAAGTGAATCGTGCATCAACAATTGGTTCGGGTCGAACGGACCTTCCAAGAAGACTTTCGGACTAAGCAGCACGAGGTTTTGTACACAGTTAAGCGCGTTGGGGTCGGTTACATCAGGAAGGGTTCCTGTATATCCGTCAGTAGCTGATATAACAAGTCCATTCACATCTACTGTCACCGGAGAAGTGCCGAGCATGCCATCGTAGTCCGGATCACTGAACCCGGCTTCCGCCGCGTCAAAACATCCATCATTATCAGAATCAGGATCCACCCGATCCGGTGCGCCATCACCATCTGTATCAGTCAAAGTCGTCGCTGTCGCGCTTACGTCGAAGTACAGGGTGATCTCACTGCAACTTGATATGACATTCACACCTGTGGATGAGGAGGCATTCACCAAGATGCCGGATATGCCATTGCCAATGTTGACCGCGGTAACAGCTCCTGACGGGTTGTTCAGTACAGGATCTATATCAGGACATTTTTCATCTGTGGTGAGCTGGCTGTAAACAAGTTCTCCGTTGTTGAAGTCTAGATCGAAGTGCTCATTATTTCCGTTCAGGTTTCCGGCTGCGAAGAAATCGGAAAGGCCAACAACGGTTCCAATGGGCACATTGTAAGTTGAGAGGTCGATGGTGAAATTGGTGCTAGCTCCATTAGGAG
>CAZPEQ010000509.1:0-1988 GCA_964585605.1 uncultured Weeksellaceae bacterium
GGAAGCGCCGTATATGTAGATGAATCGATCCGCGTCTTCTCCTTGTAACCAACTATGCACTTTCCTCGGGAGTTCACCATCAAAAGTCTTTGGTAAGTTGTTGGGCATGAACACTGCATTCGGGTGCGGGAGCTCCGGAAGTGCGCGTAGCAAGCCTTTTAGGTCTTCCGTTTCGTAACCATAGTAGCCCATTTGAGAACCTGCTTGATAATAATGGGAAGCGTAATTCTTCATGTCCTCATCGGCAAAGAAACTGGGGTCACAGATGGTCAAAAGGTGCTCAACTACTTCCTCTAAAGGTGCATCGGCACCGGGAATGGCTTCGCAATCGCCGCCCCATTGCCAAAACGAAAAAGGATACTCCAGTACGGTATATTCAAAAGCTTCTGCCAAGGTCAAGTACTCTTTAAACTTCAAGCGCGCTCCTTTTGCGAACCAGTTCACCATCATCAACGAGCTGTCATATTCCTCTAGTACCCGTCTTTGAACCGCTACTAGCGCTTCTCTGCAGGATTTCGTTCCAACGGTATCTAAAAATTGATAGATGCGTTCGTCTTCTAAAGAAAGGTTCAGCGGAGCTACGTAGGGGATACTTACGTCAACGTCATTAGGGTAGAAATAGCGATAGAATATGGTGGTCTGACCACCTTTGCTGATTCCTGTACTTACCCACTTCCCTGAATACACCTGCCGAAAGAGTTGATTGATATGATGTAGATCGGCTGTTGCCTGCTCTAAGGTTAAGTATTGATAGTCCAAGCTGTCCGGAACGCTCTTGCCGAAATAGCGATGCTCAATATCTAGCTGATTTGAATTCAAGAGAGCAGATAATTCATATATCCGATTCCGCGGACGTTGATAGCCTTCAGTACACATCAAAGTAGGCATATCGAAACCTTTGTGACTTAGGAATACCCGTTGGTAAAAGTACCCCTTACTGTGATCGGTGTGGTCTATAGGTTGTTTAACATGCAGCTCATAGGCGGCCTCAAATCCAGTTGGTGTTGCGATTGTTTCAAATCGTACATCCGGTAGGTCAAACAAAATCTGCTGCAAGCTGTTCCCTTGACCTAATAGCGCGAGACTTAGCCAACAGCTTATGATGAGGAGTGATTGTTTCATGGTCAATGAATTGTAAAGTCTTTAGTGTGCATGGTGGTGCTCTCCATGTTCCACAAGGGTAAAGCTAGGTAGCACTAACTGTTCGAATTCGTCACTTCCTTCGGTAATCTTGATGAAACTATTCATAGGAAGAAGTTTGAATGAATTTGTCTTACCACTAGATGGCCAGAATACACGGATCAATTCAATGCGTTCAGCTTGTGCCAAGCCAATTTCAAGACGCAAGGAGTTCGCTCCAAATGAGCCGCCCGTGCCAACTGTTCTGAAAAGCTGACGCCGCTTGCCGTCCACTTCGTAAGTCACTTGTACACGAGCACCGATCGCATCTCGATTGCTTTCCGTACCCTCAAGAATAAGTTGGATCCACTTATTGTGGTTACCGGGGTTCTGGAATAGTGCATTGTTGAACACGTCACCCTCGTAAGCACCACCCATGGTTGCGTATACATCTTGGTCACCATCATTGTCAATATCTCCAAAGGCTACGCCATGGCCTTTTTGCAGATGTCCAAAACCTCCAACCACGGTTGCATCACTGAATTGATCTCCTCCGGCAGTACCAATAAGCATTCGATTGGGTATGATGCTTTGAAAATCTGGTTCGCCGGTACCTAAGTACATGTCTGATAACCCATCGTTATTGATATCTCCGTAGTTACTGCCCATTGCGTATAGCGGCTGGTCTAGTCCTGCGGCCTCGGTCGTGTTCACAAATCCGCCTTTGCCATCTCCTTTGTACAATCTTCCTGATTCGCCTTTATAGGTTCCGCGATCCAAGTAGTAGGCAGCTACATCCGCGGAGAATTCCCCGGAAGCGTTAAGGGGGAAAGAACCTACGAATAGGTCTAGCCAACCATCGTTGTCAG
>CAZPEQ010000510.1:0-1985 GCA_964585605.1 uncultured Weeksellaceae bacterium
TTCTTGGTGTTCTTATTGGTTTTTACGCGTGGTGGAAGTATGCATGCACGGGTCTTTGCCTTGTTATTCATTATCAGTATTACTCTTCCAGCGTTTACCTGGGTCTTTAGAGAAGACGCGATCATTCTTCACAGGGAGAAGAAATTGGCAGCGCAAAAGCCCGTAAAATGGAAAGGGGCAAAGGGAACGGCAAAAGAATTGAACGCTTACGTAAGCGATCAGTTCGGGGGGCGTGCAACCATGATCACCCGGTGGAATACACTTAAAGTCCGCCTAATGCAACAAACCGGATCAACCGCTCCCGTATTGATCGGAAAAGAAGGGTGGATGTTCTACCGTGCTGAAGGAGTCAAGGAACTCTCGGAGAATAAGACACCGTTCACAGAATCTGAGCTAGCGTTGATGTGCCAAACCTTAGAGGATCGCACGCGCTGGATGAGCTTGTACGGGGTTGATTACTATGTCACCTTTCCTTTGCTGAAACATCGGGTTTATGAAGATAAACTCCCACGTAGGGTGAAGAAACGGAATGCACGATCTCGGTTGGAGCAATTGGAAGAAGCGCTTCAAGCTTATCCGTTGGTCAATGTGATCAGCTTGGATTCTGTTTTACGAGGGGCTAGAGATTCGGAGGATCGACCGGTCTACTATAAACGGGATACGCATTGGAATTTGCTTGGCGCGTATCACGGGTATCGAAAGATCATTTCTGAGATCGCTAAAGATCATCCTGAAGTGGGGAATGTTTTGAGGAAAGATCAATACGTTTGGCACGATACGCTTTCGACGGATGGAGATTTGACCTACCTGCTCTCGCAGAATGAGCTTCTCCCAAGAACCGAGATCATACCCGTTCCAATAAACGGCTACAAGGCGCAGTTCGCAACGTCAGCGGAGTATCCGTCGCATGAGTCTCCGCACGCAGTGCAAACACGCGTGGTAGCCGACACATCACTTCCTCGCATGATCATGAATCGTGATTCGTATGCAAATTTTTTAATACCCTTTCTTTCTGAACACTTCTCCCAAAGCATCTATTTATGGACACCTGTTTTCGATGCTCAGGTGGTCAAGGACGAACACCCGGATGTGGTGATTACCGAAATGATGGAACGCTTCGTTGACGACCTCCAGTTACCAGTTCCCGAATTGATAACAAAAGAGCTGGCCACAGCTGACTCGCTCGAAGCGTTAATGCTTGATGCTGAAGTCATGCGCACCGAGCGTTAAGTTCGGGTTATAGCAAGGGTCGTGATCGATGTATTCATCCCACCGTTCGCGAAGCACGCCAATTTCGTGAATGTGGCGCTTGTAAGAGGCAGAAGTACTATGCGGATGGCCTCTGGATACCGATTCGTGATGATAGAGTTCTACATGAGGAACATAGATATTATGCAAACCGGTTTCTCGAACGCGTAAGCAGAAATCCACATCGTTGTATTCAACTTCAAGCGCCTCATCAAACCCTCCTAGGCTATCGAAAAGGGTTCTCCTAACCATGACGCAAGCCGCCGTAACGGCAGAGTAATTGTTAAGGAGATTCACGTAGTTGAAATATCCTGGGCCATTGCGATCTTCTCCTACGAGTACATGTCCTGCGGCTCCGCCCAAGCCCATGATCACACCTGCATGTTGGATCGTGTCGTTCGGATAAAGCAATTTGACACCAACAACTCCTACGCTTGGTCGCTGGGCTTGTTCTTGCATCCCTTCGATCCAATCTGGCGTAATCACTTCGGTGTCATTATTCAGTAGGATAACATAATCACCCGAACTATGCTTTACCCCCGTATTTACCAATTTGGAGAAGTTGAATGGTATATCTGCGATGCAATGCTTGAAACTACTTCCATAGCTCTTCTTGCATTCATCCATGTACTCAAAAAACTCCTTTTCCGTTGAGCCATTGTCCACGACTACGACCTCAAAATTCTTATGGCTTGAGCGGGTGAAAATGGATTCCACGCAGCTTCGAAGTAATTCGG
>CAZPEQ010000511.1:0-1984 GCA_964585605.1 uncultured Weeksellaceae bacterium
GGTCAACGTTCCAGAACACGTTGTTGCCCAATACGGGATCGTATATCCAGAACGTTGGTTCAACATCTGCTCCCAGTTGAATGCGCGAACAAGCAACGGCAGAAGGCAAGGGGTTGCCTACAAGATTCCATCCGTCGGCGTCTGGGTTTCCCGTGTTGGTGTAAGAGATAGGAATGGAGAGCGGCGTTGTTGCATTATTCGCCTCGCCTTTGATCTCAATCAAAAATTCGTCCGTTACGCTAAAACCGTCTCCGCACCAGGCCACCACACCTTTGCCTGGAGTCATATCCGCTGTGATGTTCAGCACGCTGATAAGGCCATCCATTTGATCCGCGCCAACACCGGACTCATTATACTCTCTAATACTTGGCCATAGGTTGCCACTACCCGAGGGACTATCGAAGTTTGGATAATCAGAACCCGGAAACCCAGCGGTTATGAAATCATCATTCAATTGCTGCAAGGTTGCACCTACAACGGGCGAACTGAAGCCTCTCCAGTTGGTGATACCCGCTGGTATATAGCGTTGAACGATCAGCTCGCCTTTGAAATCAGAATTCGCGGTGATCGCGCCCAAGCCTGCCGTTCCTGTTTCATTGGAAAGTAAGACAACCGTTGTTCCACTTGCATCAAATGCTCCACTGTCCGGGTGTATGTAGGTTTTTATTCGGATGGTGTCATTCAATACATCTAAGCCTTCGGCATTGAGTAGTCGTATTTCGTTGTACATGTGGAAACCAGAACCACCGATGGCCTGCTTGCCAAATCCATCGAAAACGACAAGACCATCAGTCGGTATGAACTCCCCGTCGTTTATCAGATCTCCACTCATGGTGATCTGACGATCTGTGTGCTGTATCAATACACCACCAGGTTCAACGGTAATATCATGGCAATCGAGTTCGACCCTGTTCTGGATCACCGTATGTCCGTCTTGGATCACAAACGAACCGGTTCCGTTGTTTGGCCCTGTTTGCGGCGTACCTACTCGTGTGGGCGCCCAAATGACCGCCGTGCCGTTGCCACTAGCTTGAGAATAAAAGGTATTATTGGAACAGCTTACTGTCAACCTACCAACACCAGTCCTACCCCGTACGCCCGAGAGCCTGACCATGTAGCGCTTACCTTCTTCTACATTCGATTCTACCACGCTCGTTCCATTCGAGCAACCTGGGCCATTGTTATTACAATTCAGTTGAACACCTGAACAGGCATCGAAAGTCGCAATGGTTGTGGTAAAACTAGCGTCGTTACAGGTGCTGAATCTGGCTCGTCCTGTACATTCCGCTAAATATTCAAACCACAGGTCCCGATCATCTTGAACACCGCAAGATGTTAGGTCAGTGCCAGAGCACGAACGGGTATCGAAGGAGAAAACACCGTTCCCGATCGTCTGCGCCGTTGTGCACTCATCGCCCTGTGGTGCAATGCCTTCTTTAACGCACAGGTTTCCGTTCATTGATCCATTCGAATTCGCGCGCTGAATTCTCACGACGTACGGAAACCCAACAAGGGTTGGAAAGGACACAAAAGCCGATTGTCCGATACCAACCTCGCTCCGATCGCATATCTGGTGTTGCAGAAATCCACAATTTCCGGTGAAAACATGCATAATCGCCCTTACGTTGGTGGAACAGGTATTTCCTTGACAAGCGGTTATCTCAAACTCTACTTCCGTACGGTCGCTTGTTGCCAAGAAATAGAGCCAGACGTCGTCTCGCAATGCGGCATTGCACGTTCCTGGGTTCATGGAAGCATTGGCCCCTGCGGTTGAAAGCGCCACGGGATTGCAGGTGGAACTAACCGGCCATTCATTAGCAACGGTTAACAGTGCGCACTCGTCAACGACGGATTGCGCGTGAGCAGAAAAAAGAAAACAAGTTGAAATGAGGACGGGGAGGATCCTACATGTACTCATGTTTCAATGGCAATTAACGTGTCTCAGTATCAGCTTGTTCTACGAAGGATTCACGCACAAGTTTCG
>CAZPEQ010000512.1:0-1983 GCA_964585605.1 uncultured Weeksellaceae bacterium
ATGAGTTGATTCAAGTTCACCCTGGTATCTTGTCCCGATGAGTGCATACGTGCGAACCCTTACTCTCCTTCTTTGCATTTCTTACATCTGTTTGACCTCTTGTCAGGATAGAACAATCCCTGTAGATCAACCGAACATCATTGTGATATTCGCAGATGACCAAGGCTACGCGGATATTGGCTGTTACGGTGCCACAAAATTCGAAACCCCGCACCTAGATGAACTTGCTGAAAATGGCATTCGCTTAACCGATTTCTACGTGCCAGCTCCTGTGTGCACACCATCCCGAGCAGCTTTGCTTACTGGTCGTTATCCCATTAGAAGCGGTTTGCACGAAGGTGTTATTTTTCCTTTCTCGACAAATGGGCTAGATAGTAACGAGCACACGCTACCTAAACTCCTTAGAACCGCTGGGTACGACACATGGTGCATTGGCAAATGGCATCTTGGCCATCAGGAACAGTACATGCCTTGGCATCATGGTTTCAATTCTTTTTACGGTATTCCGTACTCTCATGATATGGATAGTGTGTACTATGAGCGATGGCAGAAAACCTCTCCGAGTCTACCCGTTTACCGAGATTCTACGATCTTAACACGAAGTCCCGACCCGAGCTACCTAACCAAGCAATACACGGAAGAAGCGATACGCAAGATCAAAGCTCAAGGAGACGCTCCTTTCTTCTTGTACCTACCTCATTCTATGCCCCACGTTCCCATTGCAGCCTCCCCTGCCTTTGCCGGAAAAAGTGAACGTGGTCTTTACGGCGATGTGATCATGGAACTAGACTGGAGCACAGGTCAGATCGTGCAGGCTCTGAAAGATATTGGTGCTTACGAGAATACGATCATCATTTACACTTCGGACAATGGACCTAGTCTAGGACGCGCCAAACCATTGCGCGGATGGAAAGGAGAGACATGGGAAGGCGGACAGCGAGTTCCGTGCATTATTTCTTGGCCTGCGGCCAATACCAACGGTGACGAAAATGAATCCGTCTTTACGACCATGGATCTGCTGCCTACTCTTACCTTCCTCGCCAAGGCCCACACACCCGAAGATCTGTTTTTTGACGGCTCCAATATTTCGGACTTGTTTATAGACCCAGATGACTTTACGATCACTGATCGGCCTTTCTTTTACTATTCTATCTCAGGGCATGTAGAAGCTGTTCGTTTGAATAATTGGAAACTCCACATTCGTAAAGAGCGTGGTTGGCGAGAAGAACAAGATGGAGCCTTCCCTATATCCCTGTATGATCTAGATCAAGATCCTGGTGAAGCTGTCAACGTGGCCGACGAGTATGTTCATATCGTACAAAAATTGCAACGGGTACTGGACGCACATGAGATCGGTCCAACTTCTGATTTGAATGGTACCGCGCCTAACGCCGCTCCGCCTGAAACTCCTTCTCGTAGATCTTGAAAAATTTCTCGATCACTTTATCGATGCGCTCATCCGTTAGTGTCTGCCCTTCATCTTGAAGCGTAAAGGTCAGGCAATAGCTCTTCTTTCCGTCGGGCAGTTTATTGCCTTCGAAACGGTCTAGCAGGGTGACTCCTTTAAGGAGCTTTTTCTCATTGCGAACCGCTAAGTCTTTGAGTTCTTCAAAGCGCACCTCCTTATCAATAAGAACGCTCAGATCACGACGAGCCACCGGGTACTTAGATACCGTCTTGAATTCGAGTTTTTGTTTACGGCGCAATTTCAACAAGGCCTCGAAATTGACTTCTCCAAAATGAACAATTTGATCAACGTCCATCCGCTTCGCTAATGCCGCTTTGACCGTTCCAAAAACTGCTACAACTCTTTCACCCACCTTGATTTCATTCGCATTATCAAGTAATGCATGTTCCTTTCTCTCAACGTGTAGGTTGCCGACTTTACATCGGTTCAACAGCATCTCTAATTCGGCTTTGACATCTGCGAGTTCTACTTCACGCGAAGCTCCTCGCCAGATCTGTACGTCATGCTTACCGCTC
>CAZPEQ010000513.1:0-1983 GCA_964585605.1 uncultured Weeksellaceae bacterium
CATAGGAACGCACTCAATGCTCATTGTTACTGGCTTCTCAGAGACCAGGGAAAGTCAGCATCAGAGGCGACAAAGGAGATCAAGGGAAAATCGACCTCCCTTAAGAACGAGCTCTTATTCGCAAATGGAATTAATTTCAACGACATACCACTTTGGCAAAAAAGAGGAATTGGTCTTTTTTGGGCGGAAGTCGAAAAGGAAGGTTGGAACCCGATCAAAAAAGAAAAAGAAACTGCAATAAGGAGGGAGATCAAGACAGATTACGAACTACCAATGGGTGAAGCTTACAGCCAATTCATAACCGGAATCTTGAAAAAAGTAGACGCCAAATCGTGATGAGGCTCAGCCCACCTCACGCGAACCTAGGATCTGCCTATTGACTGATCGTAACCAGAACTGTAGTCTATGGCTACCAAACAATGATCTCGAATGCTTCCATTCCTCGTACTCTCCAACTGTCGCAAGTCGTAGTATAGCGAGACATGTCAAGCCCCTAAACATTCCGGTGCTGGATTCTACGAAGGATTCAGAAACGAGCATATCAAAATTGTACATTTGAATGTTGGGTCTCACGGTCCCTTGCAGGGTACTTGGAGGGAGTAGTAATGAACAAACGTCTTGCCTGGATAATCGTTATTTGCTCAGCAATCTTGTTGACCCCGCTCATCGCCATGCAATTCACGCAAGAGGTAGATTGGTCTCTCGCTGACTTTGCTGTCGGTGGTGTTTTACTGTACGGGTCAGGCTTCTTACTTGACCTCATACGGCGTAAAGTCAGTGGTCGTATCAGAGTTGTCGCAATAGCGGTTTTGGTCATTACGCTACTCTTGTTATGGGCTGAGCTAGCTGTAGGACTGTTCGGAACTCCATTTGGAGGTAGTTAAACGCAGTAAGTAATGTTGTTTGTTGCTACGTGGTGAACCTTAGCTTGTTCCACTCACTCGAGTGAAGTGAAGTTTTAAGGAAGCGTATATTGAACGCGACTAGCTGCATTAGAAAATGACACGTGAAGAACGATTGGTCTTTTGCCAGTGTTGTGTTGAACGCAAGATGGATTGGGACCGTGGGTTGCTCTGTGGATTGACCAACGAACACGCTTCCTTCGAAGGAGCGTGTCCCTCATACAAATTGGATGAAAAACTTGTAGAAGAAGAGAAAGAGCAATTTTCCGAACTCGAGGCATCTGGACTATTGGATCATGAGGCCGTGAAAACCAACGCGGCGTACTGGTTAATTGGGGGTATCCTGGTCACCGTTTTCACCTTCGGCTTCATTGATGAAATCGGCGTAGCGTTGTTCCCTTTCGGTGCAATCATTTACGGCGGGTATGAGCTACACAGAGGCTATGAACTAGAAAAAGCTGTAAACGCACGGAATGAAGAATTAGAGGGGAAAACCCCAAAAAGTAAGTGGGCCCTACTACTCACTTCCCTCAAATACTTCGCTCTTATACCTGCTAAATCCAACTGCCCACGAACTTATTCTCGAACTCCGAGCCAAATACTGGCATTTCTAGTCAAATCCTCCGAATTTTTCGGTTCCATGTATTTGGTAACTGACGAAAATGCCCCATATCATGTCAGTTTTGAGACCGTCCGCGACTTTGAGGACGCGATCGTAGAGGATCCAACCGAGGAGTTGACAACGCTTTCGTTGTATTAATGGGTGGTCAATATGCCAAGTGTTGGCCTGCGTTCAAGCGTGCCAAAAGGCGGCATGTGTATATGGTTCGATGCATGGCCTGAAACTCATAAAGAACTGCGGCACTTCATCACTAAGAATCAGGTCAACAACTTATTTGTCACATCCAAACAAACGGCAAAACGACTTCAAGGACTCGGCATGGTCTGTCAAGTGCATTATGTACCAGAAGGTATTCGACTATCTAAATTCCACCCATTACCTATACATGAGAAGCACATTGATGTGCTGCACTTAGGAAGGCCGTATGAAGAGTTCCATCAAAAAATCGTTAAGGGTTTA
>CAZPEQ010000514.1:0-1977 GCA_964585605.1 uncultured Weeksellaceae bacterium
TGATGATTTTCAATTGGCCGCTCAAGTGGGCAAAGCGCTGAGCATGGATCGTTCTCCGATCATTTCCGCAGCGAGTGAAAAGTTGAAGGGTTTCACGAAAGAAGCAACCGCTACGAAGACACTTGCGGTCTATCAAGATCTGCTTGCTCGCTGATTGGAGCCAGTAAGAGCAAGCAGTAGAAAAAAGCGAATAGGCTCACCCCGATCTGTCTTTCCAAGGTATCATCTGACAGGAAGGAAATAAGCATGATCACGAGGAAAGAAAGAAACAGCGGGTGCCGCTTGCGCCAGTTGACACGAATGGGGTACAGCATAGCGAATACAATGAAGGCAAACCCGAGGATTCCCCAAGAAACAATCCATGTTAGGTATTGTTGGTGTGCACGCATTCTATAGGTTTCCGGTAAGGCACTTTCAGCCGATTCATACGCTGCATCGAACGCCATTTGTGTGTCGCCTGTGCCAACACCCACCCACGGGTTTTCGTTTATTAAGGCTATCGCCGTTTCCCAAAAGACGAGCCGCATGGCTACGGAACTGCCTTGCACATAACCGTGCAGCCAATATTTGTCGATCTCAAAGAACACCATATCTACGCGCTCGCGCAGCGCATTGCGCTTACCCATATCGTGCCAGGCTATGCCTCCTTCTATCCGTTTAACGTCTTCATCCGTAAGAGCAGCCACACCTTCTGCGTCTTTTCGCAGATCTAAAGAAGTAAGGTAGCGTGCAGCCGTGTATCGGATATCCTGCCCGTTTTGATCTTTGCCCATTAGTGGAATTTGGCTTCTTGCGTTCCAGGCAGACTCAAATTCATCTGGAGCGATATACCACCATACTTTCTTACCCCTTTCCGAGCTCAATCCAGCTTTGGGAGGCATGTAGAAATCACCACTTTTCGTGCGTTCCTCAAACATCTCCGCTGTAATCGGTACTTCCTTGAAGTAACTGGTATAGGCGTTGCTTACAAACCCAATTGAACCTGCCACAAGCAGTAAAGCGATTGATCTAGCAGCAAGCCGTAGCCATTTGCGTTTACCACCGATCATCCATAAGGCCATGAACAGTAACGCACACAACATGATCGCTCCTGCAATGCTCGCCAGCAAGCTGAGGTAATACAGGAACCACAGCACGGGCAACACCAGCAAAAACCGAGCTGCATGCCTTTGCGAAACGACAAACCAAATACATGTAGCAATAGCGAAGCACACCATCAAGCTCAAGCGTATATGTGAAATGACGGGCGAGTATTTCCTGAAGTCCACCGTATCAGCCGATGCTTGCGCCACTGAAAAGATGCTTACGAGCAGGGTACTCCCAACAAAGAGTTGTAGGAGAACGTTCCGCTCTTGTTCCCGCAAGGGTGGTAGCACGGCAAAGAAGAAAGGATACAGTAACAAGGGCAAAACGATTGCCACTAAGCGCCAGCCCCACTCCAGGTCGGTTGACCAAAGCAAGCCGAGCACATACGGCAAGAACATACACGATGCCCAGAGGTACTTCGGCTGAAAATAATGCTTCAACCGTGGAGGTCCTTTTGCTACAAAAAAACCTTCCGCAACCCATGCTACGCTGAGTGCTATCAGTGCCACACTCAGAAATTTTCTACTCCACGGCAAGCCCATGGCGATCAAGCCAAGTGCAAGGAGATAAAACCACCTTATAGCAGGTGGGAGTGCTGGCATGGTGTCAGTCTTTCTTCTTCAGGTCAATAGAACCGTCCAGAATACCTGAGTACTCCTTCTCGAAGATACCTAGTGTAGAATGGATGTATGGATCATTGGACAAAGACGCTTCAATACGGCCATCTTGGTAGTGGTAACGCGCAACGATCTCCGTTAGCAGGTACTCACCAATGATCTCGCGTGATCTGTTCAACTCATCTACATCATCGGGCTCTAATTCAGCTAACAGTTTGTCTAATTCAACCTTAGACTCGTCGTAGTAACCTTCTTTCTTCACGATGTCGATCAA
>CAZPEQ010000515.1:0-1977 GCA_964585605.1 uncultured Weeksellaceae bacterium
AGCATGTGGCGAGCCAGCCACCAAAGAAGCGCCTAAAGCAGAAACAGCTCCTACAGAGACAACTGCCACAGCGGTAACCTATACCGTTGACGCGGCAACCAGCCGTGTGCAATGGACAGGCTCTATGAGCGGATTGAAATCGTACGCACATAGTGGATCACTTAAGTTCTCAGAAGGGTCTATAACCTTGAAAGACGGTAAGGTCATGGCAGGAGAGTTCGTTGTGAACATGAGTTCGATTACACCCACTGATGAGAATTACGACGCTGAAAAAACGGCTGAAGGTCTTGTAGGTCACTTGAGTAGCGGAGATTTCTTCGATGTTGAAAATCATCCTACTGCAAAGTTGGTCATGATGGAAGATGGCAGTGCCAAACTAACCGTGCGCGGTGTAACTAACGATGTTATCGTGAAGGGCCTAGAGGTAAGAGAGACAGGTGGAAAGTTAAAAGGCAAAGCTTCCTTGACCTTCGACCGTACGAAATTTGACGTAGCTTTTGCTCATCCCGTGAAGGAATTGATTTTGTCGAACGATATTGAACTGTCTATAGAGGTCGCTGGCACTGCTAGCTGATTCTTTGTGGACTTCCTGAGGGAAAGCGCTTCGGAAACGGAGCGCTTTTCTTTTGGTCCAGATTCTGTGATTCTTACCACGTAACCCAAATACTACCATCGCCTTGCTTCAAAAGTGCTGAGCAGTACAACCCCTAAATGCTTCGTCCAAGCAACTATCAACTCAACGCTTCCCAGAGAAACTTGCTCATGGGCCTAGCCGACTTGTAATGCGCCATCATCACATCGGTCAATTCCTCTTTGGCTATCAGCGAAGGTTTCTCCTCCGAAAAGTAGTAGAACTGTTTATTTAACAGCAAAGGTTCTGTTTCAATAGCTTCGGCAAACTCTTTAGGCACCCGTTTGTGTTGTTCCCCTCGCACGCTTCCGTATGCTTTCTTGAACTTGGCCTCACCGTATAGCTTCTGAAACTTCTTCAAGTTTTGGCTGATATGACTCCTTACGGCAGCCAGTTGCTTACTGTCTAACATGTACAATCCCCCATACACGCGCACATGTTCAGGGCTCAACTCAATGTACATACCAGGGCTTAGCATGTCCTTTCGTCCGCCATGATTGATCACCGCGCTCATGTTGGTCTTGTACGGGGTCTTGTCCTTGCTAAAACGCACATCTCTGTAAATGCGGAACATGGCTTCTTTCGGGGTGATATCAACCGCCTTGTCAACCTTTTTAACTTGTTTGATCAACTCTTCAACCAATGCTTCAAATGGTTCCTTTACACTTGTTTGGTAGCGCTTCTTATTCTCGTGATACCATTCTCGGTTATTGTTTCCTGCCAGATCTTTCAGGAACTTCACATAGTCTTTTGTAAACGGGGTCATGGTGTGAAGGTATCAGTTATTCGGTATTTGTTAATAGGATATCGCAGCCAACAGATCTGCTCTGAATATTCTATGCTAAAACCAGGCTGACGCAACAGTTTCCGTAATTGATCAGATAGGATCCTACCCCTTAGCGGACAACCTATATCAGGGAAGGACACCCAATAACCCTTAACTTTTCACAACTAACGATGTAACTTATTTCAAACTCATGCCTCTTCCCTCTTGTTAGCTCCAAACTATGGCAGTCGATAAACAACAGCAATTCATGAAAATGTACACACCCGTGCATGATGGGTTTGTGCGTTTCTGTGAAGCGCGTTGTTACAATGTTTTACCAGCTCAAGACTTGGTGCAGGATACCTTACTAATTGCTTTTGATAAATTCGATTCTATTCGAGAACCAATTGCTTTCAAATCATTCCTGTTCACTATTGCAAGACGTCTTGTAAAGGACAAAGCGCGGCGGTCAAAGTTTAAGGGGGAATTGAAGGAACAGGATCGTTTGAACTTAGCGGCAGATAACGACCCTAGCGTCCGCCATTATGTTGCCTTGCTCCATCGTTGCTTGGACAAACTT
>CAZPEQ010000516.1:0-1965 GCA_964585605.1 uncultured Weeksellaceae bacterium
CTGGTCGAGGGTTATCGGTAGCGTTGTTTCATGGCCAGCCATAACATTTGAAGCGGAGTCACCCACTAAGATCACGTCTATTCCGGCTTGATCCACAGCTCGGCCTAATGAATAATCATATGCCGTAAGCATACTGATTTTCTGGCCGTTATGCTTCATTTCTTGCAACGTATGCGTAGTAACGCGCTTAACCGCACTCGGATCAATTGTTTTAGACATGGCGCAAAACTAAAGGATACCAAGTATCGCCTGTAGCTATGTATAGAATTGACCCATTTTAATGCCAGCCAGCAAGACATATCGCCTACCTTTGCGGCAATGCAGAAGAATACCTTTTCAACGGTCGGCATTCTGCTGACTTTGGTCAGTTTGATTGGATTTAGTGGATGTAGCACGGACTTGGACATCAACGCACCGTACCGAGAGTTCACCGTCATTTACGCAGCGTTCGACCAGAACGAGACAACCCACTTGGTGAAGATCAACAAGAGCTTCCTTGGAGAAGGCAATGCATTGGATTTTGCACAGGTTCAAGATAGCAGCGAGTATTCGCAGGACGAACTCGAGGTTTTTGTGCACCGGATCGAGAATGGCAACATAACAGCAACCTATACGCTGAATGATACCGTTCTGACCGACCGGGTCCCAGGCACCTTCTATTATCCGGAGCAGACCTTATACACCTTCAATGCGGTCATTGATGAAAATGCCGAATATGAAGTTGAAGCAAGGGTACGAGATGAGGTATTTCGTGGCAGAACGAACATTGTAAATTCATTTTCGATAGACCAGTCTACCTCAAATCCCAATGTCCGGTTAAGCTTCTATAACCAGAACAGCAGCACCTACCAACCAGACGAGATCGAGTGGGATAGCGGTCTTAATGGCAAACGCTACGTGGTCTCTTACCGTTTCAAGTGGCGAGAGGTGATTGGAGCAGATACTACCGACAAGTCTTTTACCCGAACTGTAGGCCAGCGTATTGCGACGAATACAGGAGGTGGCCAGGCTCTTCAAGCTGTGGTCAATGGCCTAGATTTTTACACCTCCATCGGCAACCTTATTCCAGAGGATCCTGCTGTGGATGTGCGCATTTTCGACTTCGTCGACATCATCTGGGAAGTGGCTAATGAAGACTTGCACATTTTCCTTCAATTGAATGAGCCCGTAACTGGCATCGTGGAAAATCGCCCCCCTTTCACCAATGTTGATAACGAAGGATTGGGTATCGTTGTAAGCAGGCTAACTCAGGTCGTTGAAGACAAAACCTTGAGGGAAGAATCGCTCTTGGAATTGGTGACCGGCCAGTTCACGGGGAACTTGAAGTTCTGTTCTCCTGAAAACCCCGGAGACCCTACACTGGGCTGCCCTCCGTGATAGATAGACTGACTATTTGTCATCGCGTCAACAATCTCTTTATCAGGGCATTGCATTTTTTTTGACATGATTTTGTGTTACCATTCGCTTGGCACGAACATTGACCTAATGGGGTGAATCAATAATGCAATTGAACGAAGACAATGGGCAAGATCATAGGTATTGACCTCGGAACGACAAACAGCTGCGTATCTGTTATGGAAGGTAGCGAACCAGTGGTTATTACGAACAGCGAAGGAAAAAGAACAACACCGTCCGTGGTGGCCTTCATTGATGGCGGAGAAAGAAAAGTAGGTGATCCCGCAAAGCGTCAAGCGATCACCAATCCTACACAAACGGTGTATTCCATTAAACGCTTCATGGGTAACTCTTACGACGAGTCAAAAATGGAGGCGGAACGCGTACCCTATGAAGTGGTGAAGGGCGAGAACAATACACCTCGCGTTAAGATCGGCGATCGCATGTATACGCCGCAAGAGATCTCGGCGATGGTTCTGCAAAAGATGAAGAAAACTGCTGAAGACCACTTGGGAACAAGTGTCACGGAGGCGGTTATCACCGTTCCTGCTTACTTCAACGATTCTCAAC
>CAZPEQ010000517.1:0-1961 GCA_964585605.1 uncultured Weeksellaceae bacterium
CGATTTTTACGACCCACAAGCATGTTGTGCATCACCACAATCGCTACCAAGATGGCACCAATAACCAATAGCGTGGTCACGTTCACCGGCAGTTCTCCCTAACAGCTTACCTCAACAGAAGTAGCGGCTGCGACTGCATCAACCTTGGGAGACTGCCTGTGATACGGTTCTCAAAGTGTTGTTTATCTCGATTTCACTTACTTTTGGCTTACCTATTATGAAGGCACGTTTTCTTTGCCAAACACATACTCTTCAACGTTCTCAGTTGTTTCTACCCAGGTCGTATCGTTTTTCTCAAGTTGTAAAGAGTCTGGAAACTGCCTTATTCCTTCAGGCACATTCATAGCGCTACCGAATTCGACAATGCTGGCAACGGATGCGATGGTGTCGGCCTAACCAATTTCACTGTCGACAGAGAAAGATTGATCACCGACATGTACCGTGTAATTACCGTTAGACCCGCTGGAAAGGGTTTCTACCTTAACCGCGATAATATCGCCGTTGGAATTTTCAAACTCAACTTCTTCGCCTGTGCGAAGGGATTGCTCAACCGCATCTTGCTGTGAATCAAATAGTGCCTGATCGCGCTGTGGTGACTCCAGCCTTGAGATGCTTAGATCACCATTTGGCAACTGATAGGTACCATCTCCCCCTATTTGCAGGAATGATGATGTTATCAATATCCTCATTGAGCTCCAGTTGACGCTGATGGATATCACTAATGGAAATTTTTTGATCGGGGTTACCACCGCTTTGATCGGCTACATCGAGTGCGTTCCGCCGAGTGTCATTGTCGATATAGAATTGGGCGGCAATGCGAACCTCCTCAGGCAGAGACGCATCTTCTACGATATCGTTTAGATCACCCAGGCGGAGAACGCTGTCTCTGGTTTTCTCTTCGGCGTCTTCAACAAGGTGCTCTTCAAGCACGTTTAGTGATTGTCTTTCTAGTTCGTCTGTGACGGCTGCCAAACGCAACCAATCCGTCCTGGTGTTGGGATTAAGAAAATCTCTAAAATCGAGATCGTTTCTGAGTGATTCAGCTTCATCGGCAAGTTCTTGAATACTTAGATCTGCAGGGTTAGCTGGTGTATCAGGAGATGGCCCCCCGGTTTGACTATAAATGTACTGATCAAAACTACTCGGAATGTTAACCGGTGGCGGATCTTCAACTGTTGCCTACTCATCGTGAGCCTCTTCTGAGGCGTCAGCAGAGGCATCTGCCGCAGCGGCTTCTGCTGCACGCCTCGCGTTTTCGGCCGCGATAGCTGAAGAAATATAGGATGCGTACTTGGAGGATCTCCTTAAACAACCAAATGGTGTGCTTAAACTAACAAGCCAGCTTGTAAGCGCGATATAGGAAAAACCCTAGTAATTTTGTAAAAACGCAAATACCCACAACCCACTGCTCGTTCTGGCTTTGTGCAGAGCCTGCTCACACGATCGACCAAATACCCACCAAAGCACCATAAATGCCTGAAAGCAGCAGACCTTTTTAACCCCATTTGGTACACTACCCCGCTTGTGGGCCTGTAGCTCAGTTGGTTAGAGCAGGGGACTCATCTAAATGGTGCGTCTGCGCTGAAAAGTGCAGAATTGAACGGGATGAATTCAGGGAAACCTTCGCGGTTGGCCGATTCATCGGTAAGCTGTTGGCAATCCTGAGCCAAGCCAAAGGTACACCTTTGGAAGGTGCAGAGACTACCTGAGAACTTCAGTGTTCTTAATAACAGGCAAGAGCGTCCCGCACCCTACCCGCTTTCACGTCGCGATATTGTTCGTATGTGAATACGAAGGGTGATGAGATAGTCCGCTCCGTGTGGAAATGCATGGGTGAAGTGAATCCCTTGGTCGGAGGTTCGAGTCCTCCCGGGCCCACCAATTTTTGGCTCTACCCAATTTTACGGGCTCTACCCACTTAACGGGGGATCCGCATTCATCAGACCCTATTAACAATACCA
>CAZPEQ010000518.1:0-1958 GCA_964585605.1 uncultured Weeksellaceae bacterium
TACTCTCCTGCTCGTTGTTCTCGATAGCATTCATGAGCAGTTTGGCGGTGTGCTTTTTGTGGTCGCGCATGATATGCTCAAGCTTCTGGCCCTCTGCGGCACAGGCAATCAAATGCACATGATTGCTCATGATCACCCAAGCATAGAGTAACAGCCCCTTCTCATTTTGACAGTACTTGAGGCTTTCAACAACGATATCCTTGTATTCTGGTCTGCTCAGGACATCAACCCATTCAACGACGGTGTAGGTCAGGAATTGAAGGTCTGATTGGTCAAGAATCTTGTAATTGCGGCTCATACTAGAATTGAATGGATCAATGTATGCGGTGTAAAATAGAAACCACGGATCGCAACCCAATTCTAAACCAATCTCCGTAACTTACTCCAATGAATCCATTGTTCAGCGCTTCCATCTTCTTGTGTCTGTGCATCCTACTTGGATGTCAACAGAGCAATGAACAAACCGTGAGGGCGGTTGATAAAACGCGCACTGAATACAGAGGAGATACCCTCGCGTATTCCGTGTTGCATCGCGCTCCAGTGAACGGGAATGTATTGACCGGTTTCGCGGAGATCGGAGGGCCCAAGGTGGGCGGGCGCACCAAAGCACTTGTGATCGATCGTACGGATAGCACGCACATGCTGGCCGCGGCCAGCGACGGCGGGATTTGGCGTTCAACCGATGCAGGACTCAGTTGGCAGCAAGTCAATGATCGCCTTCCCTCACTGGTCATGAATGATATCGAACAGGATCCTTTCGATCCGCAGCGTTTTTACGCGGCTTCTTATTCCGTGATCAGAGAAGCGAACGGCAATTACTTCTCGAGTATCTACGTATCCAACAACGGAGGCATCGATTTCAACGTGCTTGCAACTGCAGATAGCACCAATAAGATCACCTATCCGTCGGTCATCAAGTGTTCACCCACACAACCTGGTGTGCTCTACGCACTCTCGGCGAATAACTTGCCATTCGAACCACTTCGTTTGATGCGCAGCACGGATAGCGGAGTTTCCTTTCAACGTGTATTTGATACGGACGAGGCTTCCGAATACTTCTTCGACATTCATTTCGATAACACGGGCAAACTGTATGTGATGGGTAACTACTCGCTGTTCACGTCGAATTCAGGGAACCCGGGAACCTTTAACGCGCAAGGGGATAGTTTACCTTTCACCTTCTTCAGTGGAAAGGTCAGAACGGCGCCATCCAACGATAGCATCATCTATGTCGTTGGGCGTTCAAGTGCTGGCACCTCCAACCTAGTTCTGGTGCGGTCCGATCAAGCGGGTAGCAACTGGAATCACCTGTCCGCATTCTCTTCTGGTTCTTTTGGAACAGCGTTGGGCATTCACCCAACGAACCCAGATATCGTGTTTGCCGGTGGAGTTACCCTGCGGGCAAGTGATGATGGTGGCGCCACTTTCAACTTCGGAACCTTCAATGGCATCGACAATTGGGACATTATCTATGATCAAAATGGCGATCGTGTATATCAGATCAACGACCAGGGAATGGGGCGCTTGAACATTACGGCACCGATCTTCCCGATCTACGGCAACTCTGGTGAGAACCTGGACAGCAATTACCGAAGTCAACGTCTTCATCATGGCGATTTTCACATGAGTAAAAGTGCATTGCTCATGGGTGTTCAAGATGATGGCTCCAACTGGACCGCTTCATCTTCTTCACGCTTCAAAGGCTTGGGCGGTGGTGATGGAGGTTACTGCTACTTCCATCAACAGGATACAGCGGTCGTTTATACGAGCACCCAAAACGGCGGCATCAGAAGAATCAACGACATCTACGGGTGGCCAATAGGCATTGGCCCGCAGAATTTCGACAATATCCTGAATCAGCTAGATCAGGATGGGGACAATAGACCAGATGAAGGCGGCCTCTTTTCCACCCCTTTTTGGGTGAACTATTCAGATGGCGACCAACTCTATTACCAGAC
>CAZPEQ010000519.1:0-1955 GCA_964585605.1 uncultured Weeksellaceae bacterium
CGGGGCACCTCTGTAATAATTGTCCTGATGCCGCCCGTATTTCAGCGGGATTGTTAGATCTGTATGGCGATAACCTCATCGTTAGCGGCGTACATGTTACCACAACCTTTGCTTCACCCCTGTTGACACAAGCCCAATGGAATTCCGAAGGAGTTCCTGACAGTTCCTTTATGACTGATTTCAGGATACCTGCTGGAGATGCGATCTTTGATGCCTACACGCCGGTGGGATTGCCGAATGGCGTGGTAAGCCGCAGGCCGTTCAACAACAGTACAGTGATCGGCCGCAATTCGTGGGCATCGGCAGTGCAACAGATCATTTGTCAAGAAGCCCAGGTGGCTTTGACCATAGACAGTTTGCGGTATGATACCGCCACACGTGCATTAAGCCTTCAAGTGAATGCAGTGGCCCGGGTCATGTTGAGCGGCACGCACGCTATAAGTGTGCTCATTACCGAAAATGGCGTGGTTGATTGGCAGCTTGATGCGGAGGCCAACCCTGTGTATGTGGAGTTCTATGAACACAACCATGTGCTGCGGGATAAGATCGATGCAGGAGGCAATAGTCTTGTTGGTGGCGATGTGGTGCTTAATGGGTCCGCCAATGTAGGCGATGTCCTTTCTACCCGTGTGAACGGGTACATTCTAAACCCAGATTGGGACGCAAGTAACTGTAACGTAGTCGCTTTCATTTCAGACGCAAGCGGCGAAGTCGTTCAAGCGGTGGAGTTACAGATCGCACCGTGAACAGGAACTTACTCGTAGGTACAATTACCGCGTGATATCCTCGTTCAACTACCTGTGCTTGGCATATGTTGATAACTGGATTGTTGTCCACAATGCTTGGAATCAGCTTAAGAAATCCTTAAGTTCATGAACTCATCAACCTGCGCCCATGTCGGATAAATCAACTAAAATGCTGGAGCTCAGTAAGCAAGTGCTACAGAAAGTCAGCTTTGATCGGAAGCTATTCACCAAGGAACTCAGGAAGGCGGCCAATTGGACCTCTGGAACGGAGCGTATTATGTTGAAAGCCTGGGCACTAGCTACTTTTGGCCACCTATACGGAGACGTGATCTCCGATGTTTTCACGACGGTTGTGGTTTAATTCCGAGAAAAGTCAAATTCCGCTTTAGGCCTGCATATTTGGTTCGTTTCACGGCCGACCCTTCGAATAGCTGATCGAACACCAATTCAGTCATTTCAGACCAATCCTTCTTATTCAACTCCAGTAGTTCCTTGTTTGGGCCAAACTCAGGTTCAGCATGTGGCTTGCTGAAGCGATTCCACGGGCATACGTCCTGGCAGATGTCGCAACCGAAGGCCCAATTCTCAAACTTGCCTGCTGCGCTTAAAGGAATGGCTTCCTTCAACTCAATGGTGAAGTAAGAAATACACTTGCTGCCATCTACTTGATACGGTGCTACGATCGCATCGGTCGGGCAGGCGTCAATACACTTCGTGCAGGTACCGCAGTGATCGGTGGCAGGCAGGTCTTCTTCCAATTCCAGGTCGCAAATGATCTCGGTGATGAAGAAGAAACTACCCGTTCCCTGTTGGATCAAATTGCTGTGTTTTCCTACCCAGCCCAAGCCCGCTTTTTGCGCCCAAGCTTTCTCTAACACAGGTGCTGAATCCACAAAGCAACGCATGTGCACATCGCCGAATTCTTCGGTAATGAAAGCCATTAGCGGCTTCAGTCTTTTCTTCAGGACTTTGTGGTAGTCGCGACCGTATGCGTACTTAGAAATTTTAGGTGCTTCTGAATCCACCTGCACTTGCGCTGGAAAATAATTGTACAATAGGCTGATCACACTCTTCGCACCCGGTACCAATTTGGTCGGATCCAAGCGCTTGTCAAAGTGATTCGCCATGTAGCCCATTTGGCCATGAGCACCTTGCTTGAGCCATTGCTCTAGACACGGTGCTTCCTCTTCTAAGAAACCAGCTTTAGCA
>CAZPEQ010000520.1:0-1955 GCA_964585605.1 uncultured Weeksellaceae bacterium
TTCCCCTTGTTCCGCAATGGAAAGTATCGTATCCGTTACTTTGGTTTTGATACGGGTAATGACCCCGACTCAGCAACTAGGTCTTTCAATGAATCTATATACCCATATTATCCAAAAGGTGTTACCCGACTCGAGGATGCTTCTGTAGTGATCGCAGCGTGCGAAGAATGGAACAAGAAGAATGAGCAGCAACGGGAGTACATATACCAAACGGACAATTTGTACCCTGGCGATGATCGTTATTTCGCGACGCGGCCTAAAGAGGAGATCGATTTTGAACGTGTCGCTTACTTCGAAGAATTGATCCAACGCGGAGCCCGCCCCTTTGTAATCCTTTACGCTGCGCCGGAACAAGACCCCACCTTACCAGGTTTCATCCTTGATGGCCACCATAAGGTGGAGGCCTACACGAATTTAAAATTACGTCCACCCGTGGCGGTCATTGATCAACTTGGGTATGGGAATGAGGATCTATTCAATCTGGAGCGCTTATCGACCATGCTTTTCCCTTGGCAGGTAGAACACTTAGTTGAAAACGGCGACTTTTCAGATACCTACTGCGACCGCGTGTTAAGTAATCCAAACAGTCCCTTACACAAGTTCATCAAGCACGGAGATGTTGAGGAATTCCATCCAAACGGAACGCTGAAGATGTCTGGCACTTTCATCAATAATCGACCAGATGGGGCGTATCGAACTTGGCATTCAAACGGTAAACCCTGGCAAGAACATTTCTACATCAACGAAAGAAAATGTGGTATCTGGAAAGATTATTACCCTTCTGGGAAGCTAGAATCTGTGCAGCCGTTCAATGAAATGGGAGAGTATGACGGCCGGGTTCTTAGTTACTATGAATCAGGACAAATGCGGTCAGAGGAGTACAAGGGCAGCTCCAGAAAAGCAAAGGGCGTGAACAAACGCACGTGGCACGAGAACGGGAATCTCGAGTATGAACACACCTATGATGGTCAACAGATGATAGGCAACAAGTATCATAATGAAGAAGGTACCTTATGTAACAACGAAGTATACAACCCCTCGACTGGTAGGATGGAGCAACAGCACCTTGATAGTCTTTATGAGAATGCCGCTATGATGCACGAAGCGCGTAAAGAAAAGAAACGAGCGCACTGGGGGATTGTCCTGGTTACGCTTGCGGTTATCCTGTGGCTGCTCTTAAAATTAAGCCGCCTAGTAGGGTAATAGTGAATCGTCAACCGTAGCTTTAAGTTCACATGTATCGCATTTATGTTATTGAACTAGCCAAGCGCGTTTTCTCAGAGAACAGCAAATTTCGAGCTGCCAACCCGCAGTTCAATGGCGTGTTGCAGTGCGTGTATGTGGGTATGACCAGCAAGACCCCGAAGGAACGCTTCGAACAACACAAAACGGGCTATGTGAACAAGAAGGGACACAAGCTATCAGCGAACATCGTAGAAAAATACGGCACCTATTTGCGGCCGAGTTTATATAACCACATTGACCCGATACGTTCTAGAGCGGATGCGCTGAAGATGGAGGAACATGTTGCATTGGAATTGCGCAGGCAGGGTTATGCGGTGTGGTATAATTGAGTGGCAGTGTTGGTCTTCATTTAATCATTCAAGTACGTATTGGTGATTCCTTCGCAAAATTCCCCAGTCAAAGACATTTGAATTCACCGGTGACTCTTTGTTCTATATTGCTCTCCTCCTAAAACGAGATAGTCCACAACGAACAATTGTAAATGCTTCATTTATTGAAGATTGGAATCAACCCAAGCAGAATTTACGGGCTCGATATACTAAGAGCTGCTGCCATTCTGTTTGTAGTGGTTGCGCATGGAGAAATTCTATTGCCTCCTAGCTGGGGTGTTCTTCATAAACTACTTGTATTCGATGGCGTGTCTATGTTCTTTGTCTTAAGTGGTTTTTTGATCGGCGGTATCCTGATCAAGCTACTCGACAATAATGAAC
>CAZPEQ010000521.1:0-1939 GCA_964585605.1 uncultured Weeksellaceae bacterium
AAGAAATGCGGGCTGGCAAAATGGTCAAATCCGCGGTGGAATTCGGTTATAGTATCAAGGGTGCACTTTCCGCTATCCTAGATGCCAACATTACCACGGGTATCACCGCGGTCATACTTCTCTTCTTTGGGTCTGGCCCAGTTAGAGGATTCGCAACCACGCTGTTGATCGGTATTTTTACCTCCCTCTTTGCGGCGATCTTTATCACGCGTTTATTGTTGTACATCCGCTTAGAGAAGAAGAAAGACATTTCCTTCTGGACCAAGCCTACCAAGAACATCTTGGCGAACCCGACTTATGATTTCATGTCAAAGCGTAAGTTGTTCTATGGCATCTCGTTCATTGTCATTGGGTTTGGTATCGCAAGTATGGCCACCAAAGGCTTTACTACTGGTGTAGACTTTGATGGAGGACGATCGTACGTGGTTCGATTCGATGAACCAGTGGATATAGAGAGCATCAAAACAGGGCTGAACGCACAGTTAGTCGACGAACAAGGGAAAGTGGCCTCAACGGAGGTTAAGACCTATGGCGTAAGTAGTCAAGTAAAAATCTCTACTAATTACCTCGTAGAGCAATTGAACAAGGATGCTGATCTGGTTGTTGAGGAAAAGCTTGCTGCTGGACTTAATAGTGTTGGTACTCCTTATGTGATCGAAGAGTCCAGAAAAGTTGATGCGACCATCTCAGATGACATCAAGTTGAAGGCGATCTACGCGATCAGCTTAGCACTCATCTTTATCTTCATATACATCGCCGTACGCTTCCGTAAATGGCAATTCGGATTGGGTGCGATACTCGCATTAGTGCATGATGTGCTTATTGTACTCGGCTTGTACTCGATACTAGACGGACTGGTGTCATGGTCGTTAGAGATCAACGGTGATTTCATTGCGGCACTGCTCACCGTAGTAGGTTACTCGATCAACGATACCGTGGTTGTATTTGACCGTATTCGTGAATTCCTAGGTGAGCGTAAGCGTGAAACACAGAAAGATGTGGTCAATTCTGCCATGAATGCTACACTAAGTCGTACGGTGAATACCTCGTTGACCACCTTCTTGGTGCTTCTCGTTATCTTCCTCTTAGGAGGTGTGAGCCTTCAGGGCTTTGTGTTTGCACTATTGATCGGTGTGGTGGTAGGAACGTACTCATCCCTGTTTATCGCAACGAACTCCGTTGTGGACTTGGTCAAGGACATGGATCAAAGTCAACGGTAAGGTAAAGTTGATTACATATTGAAAATCGTTTAGGGCTCTGCATAGCAGGGCCCTAACTTTGTGCGCATATGTTACTCTTCTTCAGTTTGGGTATGGGTGAGGTCGTTGTGGTCATGTTGGTCGCGCTCATTTTTTTTGGGTCTAAAGGCCTGCCTGATGTCGCCCGCACATTAGGAAGAACAATGCGTCAAATGCGCGACGCAAGTCAGGAAGTGCAGCGGGAGATCCGTAAAGGGGCAAGTGACGTTCAGCAAACCATTGAGGAGAGTGCTAAGATGCCACGGCCAACGAAGTCCGATCCGGATAACGAATGATGGTTGAGTTAGTACTGTTGACCCCAGCCCCATCTACGATTATGGGGGAGCTATTCATCTTATGCCTTGGCCTGGTGATCCTCCTCCTTGGAGGAGAAGCGCTTGTTCGTGGAGCTGTTGCTATCGCATCGCGTTTGGGCATTGCTCCCCTGATAATAGGCCTTACTGTTGTGTCATTTGGAACTTCTGCACCGGAGCTTTTAGTAAGCCTGCAGGCGGCACTGAATGGCAGTCCTGAATTAGCACTTGGTAACGTTACCGGAAGCAATTTGGTCAACATATCACTCATTTTGGGAATTACCGTATTGATCTTTCCCGTTGCGGTCGCTCGGGAAACGGTAAGACTTCATTGGCCCATGCTCATGTTGGCTTCTGTCCTCATGGTCTTTTTTCTTTGTGATGGTG
>CAZPEQ010000522.1:0-1931 GCA_964585605.1 uncultured Weeksellaceae bacterium
GAATTGATCCGACTAGATCAAGGATGGATTCCCAATGCTGACGATGCTAGCTTATACATCCGCCCGTTCATGTATGCGAATGACCCGTATATCGGGGTCAAGCCTAGTGAATCATATCGCTTCATTATTTTCACTGCGCCGGTGAATGCCTACTACAAGGATCCTGTTCGTGTAAAAGTAGAGCGTGAGTTCAGCCGGGCTTTCCCTGGAGGAACCGGTGCTACCAAGTGCGCAGGTAACTACGCGGCGTCTTTATATCCTGCTAAACTGGCCCAAGATCAAGGCTACCATCAATTGGTTTGGACTGATGGGGTTGAACACAAGTACATCGAAGAGTCAGGAACGATGAACGTGTTCTTCTTATTAGGCGATACGCTGGTAACACCGCCTACAGGAGGAACGATACTTGAAGGCATTACGCGAAAGAGCTTTATTCAATTGGCAAAGGATAAAGGGCATCAAGTAGAGGAACGCCAGATCACGGTAGATGAAATACTGGAAGCGGCACGTACTGGACTCTTGAAAGATGCTTTTGGCGCGGGAACCGCAGCAACCATAGCGCATATTGAAAGTATAGCGATCGATGGGGAAGATTTCACGTTGCCCCCTGTTGCCGAACGCACGGTTTCCAATAGCCTGGCTAAGTTGATGGATGATATCCGTCGAGGCAGGACTGAGGATAAGTTTGGCTGGAATATGGTGATCAAAGATTGAGTCAGATGATACCCAAGGATGGGTATTGCGTGCTAATGATCGACCTGGGATCCTGTTGAAACCAATCTGCTATTACGTCTTGGTAAATATTCCTGAAGTCTACGCTGAAGGGCACATCTCCGTTGTCTAAGTTCAATAGGTCTGCTGCGTTATTGGCAACACCAGGGCGCTTCAGTTGTTTACCTATCAGGAATAGGTTATTCGCTTTACCATGATCGGTTCCGCGCGATGCATTTTCTTTCACCCTTCTGCCGAACTCAGAAAAAGTTAAGATCAGCGTATCATCCATATCTCCAGATTTTTCAAGACTCCTGACCAACGCGTGTACACCATTAGCATAGTCTTTGAGCAGCCGCCCTTGACTATTCACTTGATTGGCATGCGAGTCAAAACCGTTGTGAGACACATAGTAAACCTGGGTACTGAAACCACTGCGAATGAATTGAGACACGGTACCGAGTTTCTTTCCCAATTTTGATGCCGGGAAATCAGCATTATTGTCTTTCGTTACGTGCTTTTCAGCCAAGTAACGTGCGCTTTCGTTTGTTTGTATCAGGGTCTTGTATAAGTAACCTTGCCCGTTTTCTTCCAAATCGTTTGCCACTGTTTTGTTGATCACGGTATTGAAGTAAGGCTTGCGCAATAGCTTGTACAAACTGTCTGAACGTTTAACAGCTAAACCGCTTCGGTTTTTGCCCTGCATGCTTAAAGACAGTTGCGAGTCTATTTCAAGCGCTGCATGTGCATTTGAACAATAGTTGTCGATGTAATTGCCTAACCAGCCTTGTTTGGCGTACTTGTTCGAATCTGTTGCGGTATGCCAAATGTCCATAGAACGAAAGTGGGAACGGTTCGGATTGGGATACCCGACCGCATTAATTACAGACACCATGCCTTCCTTGAACAACTCGTGCAGTGCGATCATGGCCGGGTTCAACCCCAGTTGGTCGTTCAATTTGAGTACCTCGTTCTTTGCAATGGCAATTTGAGGGCGCAGCTTGTAGTAGATGTCATTCTCGTAAGGTATTACCGTGTTCAATCCATCATTCCCCCCTGAAAGCTGAATGACGATCAAACGCTTGGCGCCACTGGGTAGGCCCACGAAGTTCATGCCCTTCAGAAACTGAGGAACAAGTGTGGTACCCACGACTCCTAAAACACTCTTGCCGATAAAATCGCGCCTTTTCATGTTCAGAATAATTGAAATTCAGGTAAGG
>CAZPEQ010000523.1:0-1908 GCA_964585605.1 uncultured Weeksellaceae bacterium
GGGCGTTGGAACGCCCAAGGAAACCTTGCAGAATTATAAGTCTACGATTGAAGAAGGACGCGCGGATCTCGTGGCGCTTTACTTCATGATGGATCAGAAAATGATCGATCTGGGCTTGATCCCGTCTTTAGAGGTAGCTAGGGCAGAATATGATTCCTATATCAGAAACGGATTGATGTACCAGTTGCGTCGAATTGAACCGGGTGAGGTGATTGAAGAAGACCACATGAGAAACCGACAAATGGTAGCCGCTTGGGTATTTGAAAAAGGGGAAAAAGACAATGTGATCAGCAAAGTGGTTCGGGAAGGAAAGACCTATTTCGAAATCAACGATTACGAGAAGTTAAGAGAGCTATTTGGGCAGATTTTGCATGAATTACAGCGGGTTACCTCTGAAGGAGACTTTGAAGGAGCCAAAGCGCTTGTAGAGGATTATGGGGTGCAAGTAGACCCTGAACTTCATGCAGAAGTGCTGGAACGCAGTAAGAAATTGGAGACCCCTCCATACGGAGGATTCATCAACCCTAAGCTTGTTCCGGTAACCAACGATGCAGGTGAGATCACTGATGTTATCGTAGAATATCCTGCTGATTTTGTGGAGCAAATGCTGGAATATGGTACCAAGTATGCTACACTTCCAGTCACGAATTGATCACAACTTGGAGATCTGAACACATGTGAGAATCTGATGGAGCGCCCTATTTGGGCGCTTCATGTATACGCAATAGGGGTGTTTAGCGTCTTAATGCAGTTACCAAATGTATCTTTGCAGTAATGAAAAAGACGATTTACGGATTGATTATCCTTGGAGCCTTAGCCTGCTCCGAAGCTCCTGTAGTAGTTGACGGGGCAGTTCAAAGCAACGACAATACCGCCACAATTGCGGTAGCAGATGCGGGTGAAGTGAAAACGTCTCTGGAGGAAAACGTTGAAACCGTAGAACAAGTAATGAATGATGTGGTCGTTGATACTGACGTAGACCCGGCCATGAGTCAGTCGAAGCTGAGCGATGTTGTGGTAGCTGAGACGGTTCGAACAGAAGTTGCAAAGGTGGTTGAAGAAGTGAACATGCAAGACGACGAATTGGCAATGGTCAAGGAGAGCAAGGGTGCGGCGGCACCAGCTACTACTCCTCAGGCTGGAGCCAACTTTGATCACTCGGCGTTCAATACCTTGTTGCAGCGACATGTGACCAAGTCTGGTGCCGTTAACTACGGTAGCTTCAAAGGCAATGCAGCTTTTGAAGGATACTTAAAAAAGCTTAGCGCTAATCCTCCTCGTGATTCTTGGCCCAAGGGTGAACGTATGGCCTACTGGATAAACGCGTATAACGCGTTCACGATTAAGCTTATAGTGGATAATATGCCGTTGAAGAGCATCAAGGATATTTCTTCTCCATGGAAAAAGAAATTCTTCCAGATCGATGGAAAGGACTACGATTTGAACACCATTGAACATGAGATCTTACGCAAGCAGTTTGACGATCCGCGGATTCACTTTGCGATCAATTGTGCATCGGCATCTTGCCCTAAATTATTGAACATGACATTTGAAGCTCGAAAACTGGAATCCCAATTAGAGCAGGCTGCAAAGGAGTTTGTGAATGATCCTTTCCGAAACAACATTGAGGCGAATGCGGTGCAGATATCAAAGATTTTCGATTGGTTCAAGGGAGATTTCACCAACAAGAACCGAACGATCATCCAATACTTGAACAAGTACTCGAATACCGTTATTTCGGAGTCAACGAAAGTCAAGTACAAGGATTACAGTTGGGAACTGAATAACAAGTAAGACTATGGCTAACTACTACGACTCTTCGGACTTAGGCAAGTTTGGAGACATTAAAGAGTGGAATGAAGAATTAGCCAAGAAATTCTTCGATTACTACGGGTCAGTGTTTCAGGA
>CAZPEQ010000524.1:0-1906 GCA_964585605.1 uncultured Weeksellaceae bacterium
ACAAGGTACAGTTGTATAGCAACCAGGTCTTCGTAACCGACGATGTGAGCAGCGTCATGCCCGAGTTCTTGACCATGCTGAATGGGGTTATTGATTCACCGGACATTCCGTTGAACGTATCCCGTAGCTACCTGCAAAGCGATGCGAATGTGAAGCGCATAAGCGGGCACATCACCCGAAAAGTAGCAGACAAGCTCGATTCCATGTTCAAAAAGGACCGCGCTGACTTAGAGGCGAAGTGGAACGACGTAAAACTGATCATTGAGTATGGCATGCTAACCGATGAGAAGTTCTTCGATAAGGCACAGAAATTCGCCCTGTACCCCAATACGGATCAGAAGCATTTTACACTTGAAGAACACATTGAAGGGATAAAAGCCGCGCAAACGGACAAAAATGAGCGCACCGTCATATTGTACGCTAGCAACCTAGCGGAGCAGCACAGTTACATCGCACAAGCCAAAGAGCGCGGGTATGATGTGCTTTTGCTCGATAGCCCGCTTGCCGCTCACCTCATTACCCGATTAGAAGCGAAGAACGAAAAAGTATCCTTTGCACGTGTAGATGCGGATACCTTGGACAAGTTGATTGCCAAGGAGGAAGAGATTCCTAACAAGCTTTCTGAAGAGGAGATCACCGCATTGAAGCCGATTTTCGAAAATGTGGTGGAGAAGGAGAAATTCATCGTCAACTGCGAGCCTATGAGTGAAACGGCAGAACCCGTTATGGTGACCCGACCAGAATTCATGCGTCGAATGAAAGAACAGCAGATGACTGGAGGAGGTCCAATGATGATGGGTAACATGCCCGAGATGTACAACTTGGTGGTCAATACCAACCACCCGCTTATTGGGCAGATCATGAGTACCAAGACCGACAAAAAGAAAGAGCGACTCACCAAACAGGTCGTGGATCTCGCTTTATTGGGTCAAGGGCTTCTTAAAGGCGAAGAACTTACTACATTCATCCGCAGAAGTGTAGAATTGATCAAATGAAAGAATTGAGTGACGGCTCCGATCTGAATTACGGAAATGATGTTCCAATGAAGAAAAAAGGCTTAAGTAGTAAGGTCATTGGCATAGGTGCATTGATCGTGATCGGATTCTGGATGATGAGCCAATACAACGGCTTCGTCTCGTTGGACGAGAACACGGGTGAGTCCTGGGGTGCAGTAGAAGCTGCCTATCAAGCACGAGCTGATAAAACCAAGAACCTGTTGGAAATTGTAAAAGGTGCAGGTAATTATGAGCAGGAGACCTTGATCGGCGTTACGAAGGCGCGAGCGGAAGCCAGCAGTATGAACTTGACCGTCGAGAACTTAACACCTGAAAACATTGCCAAATATCAGCAGTTGCAGAACAACATGGGCGGTGCCTTAAGCAGGTTGTTGGCTACTTTCGAGCGCTATCCTGATTTGAAAGCAGTTAAAGGCTATCAAGATTTTCAGTCTCAGTATGAAGGCATGGAGAATCGGATCGAGACTGCACGGTTGCGGTTTAACGACACGGTGAAACCTTACAATGTTAAGGTTAAGAAAGTGCCCGGTAAGTTCGTCGCGGCCATCTTCGGTTTTGATGAGAAAGGCTACTTTAAGTCTGATGCGGGTTCTGAGAACGCTCCTGACATTTCATTCGAGTGAGTGAGTCCAGTTTTAAAGCTGAGTCCTTCCTAACACCCGCTGGGCGGGAAAAGGTGCAAGCGGCCATCGGTCGTGCTGAAAAACGCAGCTCCGGAGAGATACGTGTTCACCTGGATGACATCATCGCCGATAACCCCTTGGATCATGCAGCTTACGTGTTCACTGAGCTGAGCATGGATAGAACGCAGGACCGCAATGGAGTCCTTTTCTATGTCAGTGTTGTTGACCGCAAATTAGCAGTTATAGGGGATTCTGGTATCAATGCCC
>CAZPEQ010000525.1:0-1889 GCA_964585605.1 uncultured Weeksellaceae bacterium
AGGTAACGTGGGCGATTGCCGCGATAGACGCCAAAGCCTCTCCTCGAAACCCATTCGTTCGTATGCGTTGAAGATCTTCCGCTTTACTGATTTTACTGGTGGCATGGCGCTCGAAGCACATTCTGGCATCAGGACCACTCATGCCGGAACCGTCATCTACCACCTGTATTAACGAACGACCACCGTCTTTGACGATCAACAAAATGGACGCACTACCGGCATCTATACTGTTCTCTAAAAGTTCTTTGACCACAGAAGCGGGGCGTTGCACCACCTCCCCAGCTGCGATCTGATTGGCTACGTTATCTGCAAGCAGGCGTATGATATCGCTCATTTAGCCAAATAACCTTCAAGCGCGATCAGCGTGGCGATCATCGTACCTAAGATGACTGCTAACCGGAGCAACCGGGCCCACTGATTGCTTCTTGTGTTGCTTCTGCGCCGCATGCCCCCTGCCCGGATCTGATTTCCAATGAACCGCCGTGGATCATCTCCAGCTTCTCGGGCTTCATTAGCACGAGCTTTTAATTCATCGATTCGCTCTTTCTCAGGGTCATAGTACCGTGGTGTGTACTCAAAACCCTTAGGAGGTCGTGCTTGAAACAGGCGTTGTTTTCTTAATCTGGGCTCTCTGAACATTTGCTTTCAGATAGAACGCGAATTTAAGGGTTTCAGTCTCTGCTTTTTAGTCATCTATCATATTTCCAAGGGCAGGTTATTTCTTCTCCATACAAGGGTTTCACGAAAATGACGTTGTTGACAAAGAGGATCACCTATGCAAGCACGGCACAGTTTTGGCCCGCTATTTTTGGTGTCTACCCATATGCAGTTACGACCGATCATATTCTTAGCCCTACTCTTCGCCTTGGTAATTCCAACTGGAGGCAGTGTCCTACCGAGCGCAACGGAAGGTGAAGAACCGCCTTTCTATGCCGTGCGTTCGAATTGGGCTGACTCGATATTAGCCACCCTAACCTTAGAACAAAAAGTGGCACAACTCATGATGGTGGCGGCTTGGAGTAACAAAGGGCCAAAGCATGAAGCGTATATGGAACGCTTGGTGCGCGACAAGCATATCGGCGGTTTGATCTTTTTTCAGGGAGGCCCTGGAAGACAGGCTATTTTAACGAATCGTTATCAAACGGCAGCTGAAACGCCTTTGCTTATAGGAATGGATTTGGAGTGGGGGCTGGATATGCGCTTAGATAGCACGTTTCGCTTTCCACGTCAAATGACCCTAGGTGCGTTGCCAGATGATCAATTGATTGAAAATATGGGTGCCGAGATCGCAGCGCAAATGAAACGACTCGGTGTTCATGTCAGTTTCAGCCCCGTTGCTGATGTAAATAACAACCCCAGTAATCCGGTGATCAATGAGCGCTCATTCGGTGAGGACCGAGAGCGTGTAACGGACAAAGCCATTGCATACATGCGTGGTTTGCAGGATAATGGGGTGATCGCCACGGGCAAACACTTTCCCGGTCATGGTGATACCAATACAGATTCGCACAAAACACTGCCGCTGATCACCCATGATCGGAGTCGCTTGGATTCGTTAGAATTATACCCGTTCAAGCGCTTGATCGGTTCGGGGTTGATGGCCATGATGGTAGCTCACTTGGAAATACCTGCTTTGGACACGAACGCAAACACACCTACAACCCTTTCTAATTATGTGGTCAACGACCTGTTAAAGAAACAATTGGGTTTCTCAGGGCTGGTCTTTACGGATGCGATGAATATGCGCGGAGTAGCCGATGTGGGGCAACCGGGTGATTTAGAATTAAGGGCGCTTCAAGCGGGTAACGACATACTGCTGTTCCCTCAGGATCCTGAAGTGGCGATCAGACGAATCGTCACTGCGGTGCAGAATGGTGTGGTGGATAGCA
>CAZPEQ010000526.1:0-1885 GCA_964585605.1 uncultured Weeksellaceae bacterium
TGGTTATATGGTGATCGCTTTTGTGCTTTTGCCGCTATACTATCGCCTTCAACTTACCTCCATCTATCAGTATTTGGGTGATCGCTTCGGGCGAAGTAGCTACTTGACCGGAGCTTGGTTTTTTCTGCTGTCGAGAACATTAGGAGCAGCGGCACGACTGTATTTGGTCGCATCTGTTTTACAGCATATCCTATTTAATGATCTGGGGGTTCCCTTCATTGTAACGGTGGCCATTGCCATTCTTTGTATTTGGATCTACACGAACCGGGGGGGGATAAAGACGATCATCTGGACGGATACACTTCAGACCTTGTTCATGCTAGTAGCTGTGGTAGTTACGGTGCTGATCATTGGCAATGACCTGGGCTGGTCTGTCAAACAATTGATCGGTGAGGTAAGGGCAAGCGAGTATTCGACCGTGTTCTTTTTTGAAAATGCCAAGGAGACCAGCTACTTCTGGAAGAAATTTTTGGCTGGAGCTTTCATTGCGATCGCCATGACCGGTTTGGATCAGGACATGATGCAGAAGAATTTGACCTGTAAGAATATTGGAGATGCGCAGAAGAACGTGGTTACGCTTAGCCTAGTGCTGGTGGTAGTTAACCTTATTTTTCTTGGCCTTGGAGCTGCATTGTATTTATATGCTGGCAGCAAGGGGTCGAGCATTCCAGAAGCAGGAGATCAGTTATTCGCTTCGATAGCCACAAACGGGGAACTGCCGGTCATTGTTGGCGTATTGTTCCTGTTAGGACTGATCGCAGCGGCTTATAGTAGTGCTGATTCTGCACTGACTTCCTTGACCACCTCTGTTTGTGTTGATGTATTGGGTATAAGCTCATCTTCTGACGTGAAAAACCGCGTGTTGATCCCAAAGATCATGGGTATTGCCGCTATGGTACTGAGCGTTGCGATCTTTTTTTACTGGTTCGTTACATGTCCATGGTTCCACGACCTGAACTATGGTACGAAAAGCACGAGCTTGATCTTCATACTGGTTCTTTTCCTCATTGGCCTGTACGGCTTAAATCCGGTTAAACAGTTTTGGCAATTCATCGGAGAAAAGACTTTTGGCTTCCTTATAAGTCGTTCGGAAGGGAATTCCGCTATTACCCTTAGGAAAAGCGTACACGTGCTTGTGAGCATTGCGTTGTTTTTTGTGATACTGGTCTACCAAGCGTTCAACAATAAAAGTGTGATCGATCTGGTGTTCACGCTAGCAGGTTACACGTATGGACCACTCTTGGGCATGTTCGCTTTCGGCATGTTGACCAACTGGTCGATACGAGATCACTGGATGCCAATAATAGCAGTGTTAGCACCAGTATTTACGTTTTTGCTGAACCTCTATTCAGAGCAGTTATTTGCGGGATACAAATTCGGATTTGAGCTATTACTGGTAAATGCCCTGCTTACTTTTTTAGGCATGTTGATCGCCAGAGGCAACCATTTGGAAAAGTCTCCGTCTTTACAATGAGCGGCCTTTGAACACAACTCTTCACCAGGACCGTTCACCATTTCTTTATCGGGACACTAAGTATCCTAGTGCATTTGTACTTAAACTAATCTGAGTTTATGCAATGTTCAAAGATGCAAGGTGATGATGTGAACGAGGAGGGGGATCTGTATGCAAGAGCGGGTCTCCCTTCTTTTAGCACTACCACATTAGCAGGTTCAATGTAGGCAGCAATTGCTGTGGATGCAAGCGTCTCGGTTCTGAACATAACATGTTACAGAACCTATGAACAACTTTAAGAAAATGGGATGCGCACTATTTGTGGGTGCGTTGATCTTTAGTGCTTGCAATAAGAATAATGGTGCTGGAATCGCGCCTAGCGCAAATTCCTTAACCACCTTGTTTGCGGCTAACGTTGAATTGGCTACTCAG
>CAZPEQ010000527.1:0-1881 GCA_964585605.1 uncultured Weeksellaceae bacterium
CTGCCCGATCGCCTTTGACATCTATGAACTCAGAAGAAGCAAAGGTGAATTGAGCGTGCCCAGTTGTGAATTTAGCGGCAACCAAATTTGGCATATCACGTCTTTCTATAAATTGACCTTAGATGAATCGCTGTCTACTCATTTTGATTTGCGTGCTTGGCTTGAACAATGCTCATGCTCAGTACGTCATTCCAGATGGAAGTTTTGCGACTGCTTTGCAGCAGATCGTACCCAATGCCATCAACGGGAATGTATTGGATACTACCCATGTAGATGTGTTATCCCTGACGAGCCTGTCGGTGAACTCCGCAGGGATTTCCAATCTTGATGGCGTCAGGTTCTTTACTTCATTAATGCACCTGTCATGCTTTTTCAACTCCATTAGCGTCTTACCGACTTTACCTAGTACACTGGAGTATTTGGACTGTAAAGGCAACGATCTGTCTACCATTCATTCGTTGCCAAACTCTCTTGACACTTTGATCTGCGTATTCAATGCACTTGACTCGATTCAATCCTTGCCCACCTCTCTACTGTGGTTGGATTGCAACTTTTGTTCGCTCACTGAATTACCGCCATTGCCCAATACGTTGGTTGAATTGAATTGCAGTAACAATGCGTTAACCAACTTGCCTGCATTGCCTAACTCACTGCGGTCGCTTAGTTGCGGTTCAAATCAGCTGAATAGTATTCCTGTTTTACCGTCCATGCTGGATGTGTTTTTTTGTGGTAGTAATCCCTTGGCTCAACTTCCATTATTGCCCGGTTCTTTAACCTGGTTCTATTGCAATGACCTTGGTCTTACGAGTCTTCCAATGCTGCCGACTTCCTTGGAGGTGCTGATCTGTTCAAACAACGCGCTTAACTGTCTTCCTGTTATTCCAAATACCTTGTTTCATCTGGATTCTCGGGGAAATCCGCTCACCTGTCTTCCGAATATTCCTGCTATTTTGAATCTGGACACCATGCTCTTGGGCATGGACCCTGTGTTGTGCTCTGCGCTTGATCCGTGTTTTGCCGAAGAGTCAATAATTGGCACGTTCTTTCAAGATGTAAATGGCAATGGCTTAAAGGATGCAGGCGAGGCTCAGTTTACGAATGGAGTGGCAAGTGCGCAGCCAGGGAACTACCTGGGAGGGGCTGATGTGAATGGCCGTTACGGTATTCCTGTGTCACCAGGAACATATACGGTGGAGGGACAGTCGGCTATCTATCATCTGCAGACCACACCAGCTTTCAATGTGACCATTGCGCCCGGCGTGTCCGATACCGGAAACCACATCGGCTATCAACCCATTCCTGGCATGTTTGACCTCGTGTCGCAGGTGAATGCGGATGTTGCTAGGCCTGGTTTCAATAACAATGTGTATTTGCAGGTGGAGAACATCGGTACCGAACCAACCCTTGCGGCAGTTGATCTGAACTTCGATTCTGATCAGTCTTTCGTAATGAGCTCAGTGGTTCCTACTTCGCAGAGCGGAGCCAATGTAAGTTGGTCCGTTTCTATGAATCCCGGGGATGTTTGGAACGCAACGATCAATATGCACACGGGAGCATCCGTTCCTTTGGGTACAGCAATAGATCATGACTTTTCGGCTATGCCTGGAAGTAGCGATCAAACTCCGGCGGATAATTTGGTGAACTTCCATGACACCGTCGTGGGGTCATTTGACCCTAATGACAAGACGGCCAATTTCAAGATACTTACTCCGTTACAGGTAGTGAACGGGGAGTGGGTGGAATATTTGATTCGCTTTCAAAATACGGGCACCTTTTTGGCAGAGCACGTGCGTATCACGGATACGTTGAGCAATGCATTGACTTGGGATTCTTTCGAATTTCTAGGAGCGTCGCACGACAATTTCTGGCACCTCAGCAATG
>CAZPEQ010000528.1:0-1866 GCA_964585605.1 uncultured Weeksellaceae bacterium
CGTCGACATCCAGTTTCTGTGCATGGAAGACCAATTCCTGTTCAAGGCGATGTTGATCCACTTCAACCTGCAAGTCAGCAATACGTTTTCGATGTCGGGAACTCTGGACATTCATTACTTGTTCCGATGACCCAAAACACCTGATAGATGTTTACGCCTCACAGGTTAAGAACAGAGCCTGAATTGGACACGGCCTTCCGATAATGGGTGTATAGGAAGCGAGGTGTGAAACGAATCCTGGAGCGGATCAATGGCAATGGCCGTAAAGACGCCAGATAGGTATCCTTTAGTTTTGCTTTTGAAATGGTTTCAGGGTGCTTTTTATCACACGCTCCTATATCGACGCTGCGGCGATAGCTGTACTGTTGACCAAAAAAGTTCAGCAAGATTGATGAAGATTCACACCTTTAGATTCACCTCGCTCCACTTTATCAATACAACGCACCACCAGCTTATTGAGTTCGTCAGCATCAAAAGTTGTAATATTAGAGTAGGTTGAATGGTGCATAAGGGCCGATAGCGCGGCCCCCAGTTCTGAGGCTGCTAATGCGGCCTGCCGACCGTCTTTCAACACTTCAACAAAATATGGATAAAAAAGATGACCTGTAATTCTGGCATCACCTCGCCCCACTCCATGCTTGCCACCAAATTTTCTATCGACTTTAGGATCGTCAAATTCTTCAGCAATTTGGGTAGATTCGCTTTCATCCAATGGTAGATGAATCAGATACTGCCTATTTTCGAACTGATAGCATGTTAGTGATCCACCAGTAGAAAAGCCCAAGGCGAAGGTCATGCTTGGATCCATATGTGGATTGTGATTGTTCGTGAAACGCCTTGTGATGTTAGTCAAAACCTCATCAGATGATTCGTCAGGAAATATGGGTGTCCCGAACTTTTCCAACAGCTCATCGTCATTACAGCAAACAATCACGTCGTTATTACCTATTCGTGGCTTTATTGAATCAAAACCAATGCCGGTGGGGATAATCACTTGCGGACCCAGATAGCTATTCAAATATCCTGGAGTGAGAATAGGTACATCGTCCGCTGTTTTGAAGCGAGATTTTATCTCGGCATCAAGCGAATCAATGGGGGGATGGGGTGAAACCAGCAAATATGTTCGGCCGTGAGCCAACCCGTTGTAGCATTCCCTAGGTCCCCAAATATTCGTATGAACAGGCACCACATTCACATCATTATAGATATGCAGATCAATTTCGCTTTGGGCAATAGATGACCTATCGTCTGGCAGGATTATCTTGAAACGTATATCTTTATCGACGGCCGCATAGAGTGCAACCAAACCCAGAAAGGCATTCATCGTGTTGCCGCCGGACTTTGGAGAGTCTAAATTATCACGTGATATACGGTATTTAGGATGATCCTTGTCATCGAGCTGCAAGCAAAAACCTTCCTTGTCCTTAGTAACCAGCTCCAACGGGACCTTGTTGTACCGGAACTCAGGAATATCGACAAATTCTTCGACATGGTAGTCATTAACTGGAACACCTATGCCCCTCATACGTGGGATCTTAGTTTTCATCTACCTAGTGTAATGAAAAATGACCCACTGGCTATTCTAAATATTTTATGTGTGTATAAATTTTTTCGAGAGAGAAAATTCTGGAAAAACGGACAGTTCCGGTAAGTATAGTTGTTAAATTTCCCAGAAATCGCATCTGGGTTTTTGCAAACCCGTCCCTGGACGCCTACATCACATCAAAAACCTCACTTATAAACAATCACTCAATATTCTGCACCTGCTCGCGCATTTGCTCAATCAACACTTTCAATTCAACCGCCTGAGCGGTTGTTTCACTATCGTGTGATTTCGACCCAAGCGTATTCGCTTCACGGTTAAAT
>CAZPEQ010000529.1:0-1847 GCA_964585605.1 uncultured Weeksellaceae bacterium
GGATAAGGAGCAAGCACATCCGCTGGGTTAACCGTTGGCCCACCATTCATGAAACCGGAGGCTGCTAATGGGTAGGGTAAATACTCAAAATTATCGAATACGCAGGAGCGTTGTTGGGGCACCATTTGCTTTGTCTTGAAATTGTGCGCTCGTGTTAAATAGTTACGGGTCAATTGCAAGTAGCTTTCACTGAACGTGGGAATATCTGACAGATCAACACGGCCTACTTGAAGTTCCAATGCGGAAGGGTAATCGCTCTGATCAAACCGACCATCACCTGGTGCATTATAATTCCAGGGATACCCGGTTCCTGAATTATACTGCCACGCATCGGTCCAATTTCCGTCAATATCTCCGTAATAGCCATCACATGCCCAAGCTCCGAAGTGCTCGCTATGTCCATCTGGGGCAATGTTGCCAGAGTATGGAACAGGTACGTTACCAACCATGTACAAAGACTTGACATTTGCAGGGTCCGCGTTGTAGGTAGTGGAAATAATGTTCTTTACGCTCGCAACTGACGCCGTTGCAGAAACATCATGTCGAATTACCGACCATCCGTCAGCTTTCAAGTCCATATTCAGCTGCGCAAGCTCAGTAGTCATTGAAGGGGCAATCGCATTGTCAACGAGCAAGATGATCTTACCTCGGTATTCTGTGGCTGGTAATTCAATGCCTGAGGAAACGTATCCATATCCTGTTCCAGAAGCTGAATTTCGGACTACTTTATACTCATACGGGACGCCTAAGGAGACACCTTGATCGGTATACGAGACGGCTGACCCTGCTGCTGTTGCATGAATATTACCCCACGTAGTAGCGCTGGGGTGCCGGCGGTAAATGGTGAAGCCGTTTGTGCTTGGATGCGCGGCAAAATGCAAGGTGATACTTGGCGGATTGCTTTGCACAGTTGCACTTATTTGTACGGACGCACGTTCAGAAGCTGTTTGAGCGAAAACGAAAGCCCCAGTTAGGAGCATGTATAGTGCGATAAGCGTACGAATCATAGTCAAAACGAGTTTCTTTGTCTCGCCTGACCATACAGGCATCAGCAGGAAATATCCTGCCGATCATAGGTCACTAAACAAGAATGTCCGTAGTTTCCGATGGACAGGCTTTGTGACCTTATATGCTACTTCGCTCCGGAAGGTTACGCTACCAAGCGGTTTAAGATGTTAAACAATGTGAGAAAAGGGTGAGCGGCGGCTTACTGTTTGATCAGTTGTTCTACGCCTAGCATCGATCCATCTTGTCCTTTCAAGATGACCAGGTATGAACCCGAAGCTAAATGTCCAATAGTATGTTCTTGAACGTTGATAGCTGCTTCATAAACGAGTTCTCCTATCAAGTCTACTATTTGTACGTGATTAACACGTGCATCATCAACCGTGACATAAAGTAGGCCATTACTCGGGTTTGGATGTATGGACCAAATAATTCTTTCATGCTCATCAATACCAACATGATTCGGATCACACGCATTACCTATGCCATCTCCATCGGTATCCACTTGATCCGGATTCGCATCCCACGGGCAATTGTCGCACGCATTACCAACACCATCCGCATCTAAATCTCCTTGTAAAGGATTTGAAATGTCAATGCAATTATCGTCACAGTCCAGCCAAGAATCTCCGTCCGTATCCAAATTGGCCAGCACACCTGTGTTGCCTCCTGCACAAACCCCACAAGAATCAACATTAGCCCCGCCTCCAATATCTCCATTACAGTCGATGGCAACACCCACACAATCGCAAGCACCACCCCAAGTATCATTTCCTGTATTTGGGTCTCCATCATCACATGGGGTTCCTGGAAAGGCATTGCCTCCCGGAACACCAAGGCAG
>CAZPEQ010000530.1:0-1842 GCA_964585605.1 uncultured Weeksellaceae bacterium
ATTTCCACCCACAAGTTGGTACCTTCCATCCGGGAGAAGTTCACAGAAAAAAATTGCGCTTCCTCCTATATTGAAGTCGGGCACTCTTGAGACCTGCAGGAACCTATTATTAACTACACCTCCCTCAATCCGGATCGTTGCCACAGTTTGCGAAATCGTTCCCTTAAATACCCCAACCACTTCTACCAAATGGTCTGTGTAAATGGATCCCTTCTCAACTGATGAGCTCTTAGCAATTACATTTCCTTGAATTACTAGGTCCGCTTCGGATGAAATCCGGTTAAGGTCAAATTGTGAAAACAGTGCCGTGCTTATTAACTGAAGCGACAGCAGTACAGGGATGCCTAAAAGTTTCATCAGTACTAAATATCAACGATGATCCAAGATTAGATTACTTGCGAATATACGACCCATACCATCAACCAGAAAGCCCCTACCACAAGGAGGAGGCGAAGTTCAATTCCGTTCAAACCGATACATCACCGCCTTCTTGTCCTTGCCCTCATTGGCAATGAATAGGTCCCCATTTGGCGCGAAGGTTAACGCTTCGGGTTGTTTGAACAGGCGATTTGATAACAACACCGCATCTAGTAGTTCCCCTTTATTGGAGTACACCGCAAGGACATTCCCCCGGGCAGAGGCGATCCAAATATTTCCCGTCTTGGGCTGAATCTCAATCGCCGAGGGCGCGAATTTGCTTTTCACTGTCTTCCCTTTTTTCTTAGACAGCAGCGCATTGATCTTTTCCTTTTCTAGGATTAACACAGGTTTGGTCGTGATACGTCCGTTCTTCGCTGAAACACCCCAAACCGTTCGATGATCCTTACCAGATAGCCCCACCCCGGGTTTCCCTTTACACGCCAGTAGGAAACGTTTCTTTCGTTTATCGTAGCAAAGCCCTTCTACATCATTCTCTGCTTTGAGCGCGTTCTTCCAATGTTCACTCTTCGTCTTCTTCCCTTTTAGGTCTTCCAGCTTGAACAGGTCTCCATCACTGCGCAGAACGAACAAGTTCTCTCCATCCGATGCTATGCCCTCATGATCACCATCTTTATGAAACGCTACTTTATCCACGACCTGTTTCGTATCGGTATCGTAGATGTAAACAATGTCGTCCTCATCTTGAACAAGTGCCAACTTGTCTTTTTTCCAATAGCAGGCACCACTTACTTCTTGCAAGTCTTTGGGCAACTTGTACGTTTCAGCTGGGGCCGCTAGATCGTATCCTTGAATTTTCATGCTTTGTTCTTGCTGAATACATGCCGCAACAAGTAGGAGACTTGCCGAGGCACTGATCACATAAGCAGATAGCTTGATCATTTACAAAAATCAGATTTCAGTATAGACCAGATCGCCGAATCGTAGAACTTGTTATCGAAGTAGAAACTCTCCCGCAATTGGCCTTCTAACTTAAACCCGTTGCGCTCAAGCACCTTCATGGATCGGCTATTATCCGGATCGGTGTCTGCTTCAATACTATTGAAGTCCTTTTGCTCAAAGCTGTATTTCAGCACAGTCTGAATTGCTTCACTCATAAACCCTTTACCCCAGTGATCAATATGTAGGGTGTAACCGAGTTCCCCGCGGTAATGTTCGAGCTGTAGACGGTAAAGGCCAATGATGCCAATAAGCTCACTTGAGCCCTTTAATTTCATGCCCCACGTAATGCCTTTGCTTTCCTTGAATTCGTTGTTTACACGATCGATCAAGTCAATTGCATCCTGCAGGTTGGTCGTGCGTGGCCTACCGATGTATTTCATGATACGCTCATCGCTTCGAATGGCATGCAGGTCACCTGCATCCTTATGTTCAACTGGTATAAGCGAGAGTCGTTCTGTTTCT
>CAZPEQ010000531.1:0-1835 GCA_964585605.1 uncultured Weeksellaceae bacterium
TCCCGCTCTTGCGGAATAGGGCCATGTATGTTGGTCGCGTCGATTGAGGAGAACTCATAGACCATGGAACTTTTCTCCAAAACAAAATCTTTGAACGCAAAGGTGTTGTGAAAGTCGAGGTGTTGTTGTGCATGCGGATTAGCAGGATCACCATCAAATTCCTTGTTGCAGATATCCACGTTTTGCGCAGCTAGCGAAATGTCATAACTATCAGTTCCACTGCACATGGTGAAGAGGTAACCACCTCCTGCGACGTACTCTTGTATGGTCTTCGATACGGCTCCTTTCATTTCAGAGACTTTGCTGAATCCTAAGGAAGCTGCACTTTGTTCGCTTTCTTTCACCAAGTCTTGATACCATGCTGCATTCCGGTATATCCTCCAGAATTTTCCGTACTGCCCTGTAAAATCTTCGTGATGCAGGTGCAACCAATCGTACGTGGGCAATTTACCGCCGATTATTTGCGCATCATAGATCCGCTCATACGGTATTTCCGCATATTCCATGACCATGGTCACCGCATCATCCCAAGGCTGAAAACCTTCTGGTGCATACACAGCGATTTTCGGAGGTTTCTCTAATTTAACCGCTTCCATGTTCACTTCAGGGTCGGCGATTTCTGCGAGGATCTGCTTAGCTTGTACATCTGCGATCACCTGAAACGTGATACCCCTGATCTTCATTTCTTTTTCGATCGCTTCGTAGTGATCGATCATGAAACTACCGCCTCTGTAATTCAAAAGCCATTCAACCTCCACATCGCGTTCGAGCGTCCAAAAGGCAATACCATAGGCCTTGAGGTGATCTCGTTGCGAATCATCCATTGGAATGAGAAGTCTAGTTGCGAAAAGGGAGACAAACAAGCAACTAAAAATGGTGGAAAGAATCAGTCTATGGAATCGTTCGAACATATGCAGAACAGAGGTTATTGTGTATCAAGCCAGCCAGTCAATCCAAACGACAGACCTTCGCTATTGTAAAGGTAGCAAGCACTATACCAAATTCAAGCTCTTTGAAAAAACTTTCATAACAAGACTACGAACCCTACCAATTAAGGCTTTCAGCGAGAACCTTTCCTAAAATATCCTTGAGAGCAATCTCCTCCGAACAATCGCCGGCCGGATTCTTGCTTATCGGCCAAAAACTCTTCACAGCCTATTCTTACACCCGGATTTGCATCCCAACCCTCAATGGTAAGTTCATCGTGGTAATCCATCAGCATGCAAACAGCGTTATCCGGCATTTTATCGTAAACCAAGCTTAAACACTGCCGTATGAGCCGAGCATGTGATTCCGGTGCATCGCCCCAGCCAACGTCTATATGCACAAACGAGACTTTTTCAGGCAGCTCCTCGTCAACAAGGTCATACATATCCTTGTCGCAGATAATACAATTATCGGCATCCACGCTCTTCAGCCGTTCTTCGAGTTCTTTGCGCACACCACCGTGCCCATCGAAGTCCGCTTTGAAGTGATCGTACAAATAAACCTTCCGTTCAGGTGCCCGGTCTTTTGCCACAGACGCAAATAACGCTGCAGAAAACCCTTTGTAACAACCAAACTCAACAATATCACCCTCCACTTTATTGTCTATGACCCCAGACAACAACATCATCATATTGGACTTCTGCTCTGTTGTGCACATGATCCTTCCTCGCCGGGAGTGCATTTTCAACGCGATGGGCGAACGGAACTTTAACATGAACTTGTTCAATCCCGTTACAAACGATTGGTAAGAATCGTGTGTTTCCTTGAGTATGCTGTCGTATTTCACCTTCGTTGTTTTTCCACAGCACAGAGCTGTTTATACCTAATACGCAAGGTCGTGCATACTT
>CAZPEQ010000532.1:0-1823 GCA_964585605.1 uncultured Weeksellaceae bacterium
CCTGATCATGGGCCGCGCACATAACGCAAGGGATGCAAAAAATGCATTGCAACTGATCGCTGACGATGGCTTCAAAAGTTGGTCCTTGGATCTCATCTACGGCTTACCCAACTTAGACGAAGAAGCGTGGCGCGCCACGATCGAAGAAGCTTGTTCTTATTCTCCTCCTCACATCTCCGCGTATTGCCTCACGATCGAACCGAACACGGCATTACACCACCAAGTGCAACAGGGTGCTGTGCAGCTTCCCTCAAACGAATTGCAAGCCCAGCAATTTGAGATGCTTGTTAGGGAACTCGCATCTCGTGGTTATGCGCAGTACGAGATCAGCAACTTTGCACAAAGCGGACATATGGCCGTTCACAATACCAATTACTGGAAGCGTGTCCCGTACATCGGCATCGGTCCTTCGGCTCATTCATTCTCTGGCAAGCAACGGCGTTGGAATGTATCCAACAACGCACGCTACATTCAAGCGATGAGCGCCGATAAACCGTATTGGGAGGTAGAGGAAATAGACCAACGCACGGCGGCCAACGAACAACTCATGACAGGTTTGCGCACCATGTGGGGCGTGAATACCGCAGCACTTCAGCTCCCTTTTAACAGGGCGCAAAAAGAAGTGCTTAAACACTACGCGGCAAAAGGGTCTCTGGAAATACGTGAAGACCACTTAGTTTTAACACCTCAAGGACGTTTACTTGCCGACCGCATTGCAAGCGACCTTTTCTTCATTGATGAAAGCAACAATTGAACACCAAGGCCGGGAATTCACGGTTGACCTGGAGCAGCCCTTGCACATCTCCTTCCCCATTCACACACGTGCCAAGCAGTTACGTGCGTGGTGGGTGGATCCGGTTAAAATTGAAGCCGTGCAAGGGGAAACGGGACCGTATTTGGTATCAGCCGGATCACCTGTGAACTTCCAAAATATTTTGTTCAACCCGCATGGCCATGGCACGCATACGGAATGCGTGGGGCATATCACGGAGGAAATCCATTCTGTGAATGATGTTCTCAAGCGTAGCTTTTTCCTCGCCCGATTGATCAGCCTCAAACCGATGTTGATTAATGATGATCGCGTGGTCACGTGCGACTCGCTTAAGGCGTTGCTTGGCGATGCGGGTCCAGAAGCATTAGTGCTGCGGACATTGCCGAACGATAAGAATAAGACGGAACTCGACCACTCTGGTAACAACCCACCGTACCTGGAAAGCAAAGCACTTGCCTATTTGCGACAGATCGGTGTAAAGCATTTTCTACTTGACCTTCCTTCAGTAGACCGTGAATCTGATGACGGGGCGTTGGCTGGGCACAAAGCTTTTTGGGATCTGAATAACACCCTGGACCTGGAGCGCACCATAACGGAATTGATCTACGTGCCTGATGTCGTGGCGGATGGTGAGTACCTCTTGGAGATCCAGATCGCACCGTTTCACAATGACGCTTCGCCCAGTAGGCCGGTATTGTATGCTATTGGCAAATAGCGGTTCTTAGAAAGAACGACATCAAAGTTCCCATAGCACAAAGATTCAACACAAGTCGGTAAATAAACGTTTGTAGTCGTTTGTTTATCGGCTACCGCCGTCTACGTGCCTGATCGTAGGTACCTTGCTTGAATTAACCGTAGTAAAGAGGCAGTGCACTACATACAATTGTTGTAGAGCATCAAAACGACCGAATTGAGATGAACAAAAACCAACTACTTATTCCTGTCCTGCGGATAATTGCTGTTCTGTATTTCATATACAAAATGGCTTTTTCTGACCCGAATTTGAATTGGAGTAAGCTGTTAGATATTGATACTTCTTCACCAGGCGCTA
>CAZPEQ010000533.1:0-1808 GCA_964585605.1 uncultured Weeksellaceae bacterium
TTGCATCGCCTATCAGCCGAAGTACACGTTATTGTTCATTAGTCGGCGGCTCACTGGTGATCATTGTATGCTAGAACCGAGCAAGGCTCAACACTCATTTTCTTTAAAAGGAAAGCGTTGACTCAATGGATCTTCGCTTTTCGTAATACCAATCAATGAATTCAATTTCATTCGATGGATTGGACTTGATCCAACCCATTCTAAAATCCCTTCAGCAAGAAGGGTATACCCACCCTACTCCAATTCAAGCGCAAACCATTCCCATGCTCCTAAAGGGGCGCGATGTTCTGGGTTGTGCGCAAACTGGGACCGGTAAAACGGCTGCATTCGCCATTCCAGTACTTCAGAATTTGAATGCGAAGCCCATTCAGCGCAAAGGCCCTAAGCCGATTCGGGCGTTGATCCTCACCCCTACCCGCGAACTCGCCATACAGATCGATGAGAGCTTCAAGGCCTATGGCAGTAACCTGCCTGCACGCTGTGCTGTGATCTTTGGAGGCGTTGGGCAAAACCCACAAGTGAATGCGCTTAGGAGAGGAGTAGAGATCGTTACGGCTACACCAGGACGTTTATTGGATCTGATGAATCAAGGGCATGTAAAACTCGATCAACTCGAAATGTTCGTGCTGGATGAGGCCGACCGCATGTTGGACATGGGCTTCATTAACGATGTCAAGCGTATCGTGAAGAAGATACCCCAGAAACGGCAGACGCTACTGTTCAGTGCGACTATGCCAGAGCAGATCGCCAAGCTTAGCCAAACACTGTTGAACAACCCTGCACGTGTTGAAGTGGTTCCACAAAGCACCGCGGCGGAAACCGTAGAGCAGGTCCTACACTACGTAGATAAAAAGAACAAACCCAAGTTGCTCATTGAGCTGCTGAAGGATCCTGATATGTTTCAGGTATTGGTCTTTACACGAACCAAACGCGGAGCAAATCAACTGGTTAAGGCATTGGCCAAGGCTGATATTGATGCTGCCGCCATTCATGGCAACAAGAGCCAGACCGCACGGCAAAAGGCTTTACAACAGTTCAAGGACGGCAGCATCACCGTACTTGCGGCAACCGATATTGCTGCCCGCGGCATTGACATTGACCAATTAAAGTTCGTGGTGAATCATGATTTACCCAATGAACCTGAGACCTACGTACACCGCATAGGCCGAACTGGTAGAGCCGGAGCGAATGGCAAAGCAATCAGTTTTTGCGAAGTAGAAGAAAAGAAACAGCTGAAGGACATTCAGAAGTTGATCGGCCAAAAGATCACGGTCGTAACGGGACACCCGTTTGAGAATGCCTTGATACCTACTATGGATGCGCCGCCTAAGAAAAAGAAAGGTGGAGGTCAACGAAATGGAAGATCAGGTACGCCAAGAGGAGAGCGAACGGGAAATTCAGGTCATGGAGGTGGCGGAAAAAAGAAACGTACGGGTGCAACAGGAGGAGGCCACAAGCGAAATAGCGGTCCTCGCAAAAAAGGAAAGTCAGCGGACACTGGATCAAATGGTAGTAGAGAAGGAAGGCCTGCGAAGAAGCGTACGAACACTTCTACGACGTCTGCCAACGGAAAGTCGTCAAGAGGAAAGAAACGCTTTGGCGGTCCGTTCAAACGCAGTGGCGGACCCAAAGGCCGCAGTGGTGGAAAACGGAATTCTGGTGGGTCGGGCGGAAAAAACTAAGCGTTTAAACTTTAGTGGACCTGCTTACCTTTAGAATATGCTGGAAGCAGATCAACTTAGAGATTTGTACGGCGAGCCTTCTGAAAGGGCTGTTCGAAAGGAATTGACCACGCTTGACGTACATGC
>CAZPEQ010000534.1:0-1791 GCA_964585605.1 uncultured Weeksellaceae bacterium
TGTTGAAGGAGACGGCATTGCCTTCGCGAAGGCCGTGGCCCAAGACCTCAATGCGAGTAAAGTGGCGGTGTTCAAGAATTTTGGCACGGCTATGTTCCGCTATGCCGACATGGAAGTCGAATTCGTGGGAACACGCAAAGAATCTTACCGCGGTGATAGCCGCAAGCCCGATGTGGAACCGGGCACCATCGAAGACGACCAGAACCGCAGGGATTTTACCATAAATGCCTTGGCCATTAGTCTGAACGCATCAGACCACGGCGCGTTGATCGATCCCTTTGGCGGTGTAAACGATTTAGAGGCGGGCATCATTCGCACACCGTTAAATCCTGATATCACCTACAGTGATGATCCTTTACGCATGATGCGCGCCATTCGTTTTGCGACACAACTCCGTTTCCGCATTGAGGAAAAGAGTCTGCTGTCCATTACCCAGCATGCCGATCGCTTAAAGATCATCAGCATTGAGCGTATCATGATTGAGTTGAACAAGATCATACTTACGCCCAAGCCTTCCGTTGGATTCAAGCTCTTGTTCAACACCAAACTGTTACACCAGTTCTTCCCGGAAATGATCGCCTTGCATGGGGTTGAAGTGCGTAACGGTATTGGCCACAAGGACAATTTCTACCACACCTTGGAAGTCTTGGACAACGTGTGTCGAACTAGCGAGAAGTTGTGGTTGAGATGGGCAGCGATCATGCATGATATTGCCAAACCGCCTACCAAACGCTTCGACTCCAAAGCGGGGTGGACCTTTCATGGGCATGAGGACAAGGGTTCTCGCATGACCAAAGGGATCTTTCGCCGATTGAAACTGCCTTTGGATGAACATATGCGCTACGTGCAAAAACTAGTATTACTGCATTTGCGGCCCATCGCCATTACCAAAGCAGAAGCTACAGACTCCGCTGTGCGGCGTTTGCTGTTCGACGCGGGTGATGATATTGACGATCTGATGCTTTTGTGCAAAGCGGATATCACCTCAAAGAACGAAGCGAAGAAAAAGCGCTACTTGAAGAATTACGAACTGGTCAAGCAAAAACTGGTTGAAGTTGAGGAGAAAGACCGTGTGCGTAACTGGCAACCGCCAGTTACTGGAGAAATGATCATGCAAACCTTTGGTATAGGGCCATGTCGGGAGATCGGCACCATCAAAGCCGCTATCAAAGATGCGATCCTGGATGGTGATATCCCCAATACCGTTGAAGACGCCACGAAGTTCATGTTACAGATAGGTTCAGATATCGGACTAAAAGCCAAGTAGATACATGAACTCAGCTTTCTACAAAGCAACTTACCTTTCACGTTCCTTAAAAGAGAAAATGCAGATAAAAAACCTACACATCATTGGATGTTTCGCTCTGTTGACCTGTTCAGTAGCCTCTCACGCCCAAAAAGGCTTTAGTCTTGGGGTGAAAGGCGTTGCGCAGAATACGTGGCTAATTAATGAAACCGATTCCGATGCCGGTTCTGTTGCCTACGTATCCACCTGGGGTAGTGCTTTTGGGCTTGCGCTGCGGTACAATTTTGCTCCTGGTGCAGGCATAGGTGTAGACATTCTTCGATCTGATCAAGGACAACGACGAGAGTTTCGGTCAGGGGGTATGGCAACTGGAGAATTTGATTTTGATCTGACCTATCTCAAGATACCTGTATTATTCACATTTACCAGTGACCCCGAGAAAGGTGCTATGTTCTACGGGAACATTGGCCCACAGTTCAGTTTGTTGCAAGAAGTGGAGATCGTTGACCTCGAAAGAGATGAGGTTATTGACCTTACTGCGGGGG
>CAZPEQ010000535.1:0-1784 GCA_964585605.1 uncultured Weeksellaceae bacterium
GGGCTAGACCCCAAGGTGTTAAGTAGGACCTTAGAAGATTCTGGAACGGTTACTTCTGCTTTAGTGCCATGGAACACCTGTGGTGCTTTTCATGCCCAAACACTTGGGGTGGGCACGCTTACCTACCTGCCATTTTGTTTCTTCAATTATATCAGCCCCATTATGACCGTTTTTCAAGGTATCGTGGGTTACAAAATCGCGCGCTTGGTTGGTAAGGAAGGGGAAATAAAAGAGGGCCCGAAGGCCCTCTGATATGTTTCAGGTTGAGAAGAAGGTTTAGTTGCCTTCTCCATCCTTTACTTCTTCAAAATCCACATCGGTCACCTCTTCATCTGCAGAGCCACTGTCTACAGTGGCCTCTGGCTCGGTAGCCTCGCCTCCTGCAGCTTGCGCTTCTTGCTGCGCTGCATACATTTCTTGACTAGCGGCTTGAAAAACGGTGTTCAGTTCTTCCATAGCGGTGTCAATGCCTGCCAAGTCTTGCGCTTGGTGCGCTGTTTTGAGTTTTGCCAGTGCTTCTGTGATCGGTAGCTTCTTTTCCTCTGGGATCTTGTCTCCAAATTCATTGAGCTGCTTCTCTGTTTGAAAGATCAAACCGTCGGCTTGATTCAATTTATCAGCCAACTCACGTGCTTGACTATCTGAATCTGCATTAGCCTCTGCTTCTTGCTTCATTTTTTCGATCTCTTCTTTCGAAAGACCACTAGAAGCTTCGATGCGAATGCTCTGCTCTTTGCCTGTTGCTTTATCCTTTGCACTTACATTCAGAATACCGTTGGCATCGATATCGAAGGTTACCTCAACCTGCGGTACACCGCGTGGGGCAGGAGGTATACCGTCCAAGTGGAAGGTTCCAATGGCGCGGTTGTCCTTAGCCATTGGTCGTTCTCCTTGCAGCACGTTGATGTGCACACTTGGCTGGTTGTCGCTTGCTGTACTAAAGGTTTCGCTTTTACGGGTAGGAATGGTCGTATTCGCTTCGATCAACTTGGTGAATACGTTGCCCATTGTTTCGATACCCAATGATAATGGTGTAACATCAAGAAGAAGTACATCGGTTACATCTCCTGAAAGGACACCTCCTTGCACGGCTGCACCAATAGCCACTACCTCATCAGGGTTCACTCCTTTTGAGGGATCCTTGCCGAAGAATTGTTTTACCGCTTCTTGTATTGCGGGGATGCGTGTTGAGCCTCCAACTAAGATAACTTCATCAATATCGCTAGTACTCATGCCCGCAGCCTCTAGGGCTGTACGGCATGGTTCAATAGTACGTTTGATCAACCCGTCACTCAACTGCTCGAATTGTGCCCTGCTCAGGGTTCTTACCAAGTGCTTCGGAATGCCGTCAACTGGCATGATATAAGGCAAATTAATCTCTGAGCTTGTTGTGCTACTCAGTTCGATTTTGGCTTTTTCAGCGGCATCTTTCAAGCGCTGTAAGGCCATTGGGTCTTCTCGCAGATCAACACCTTCATCTTTCTTGAATTCATCTGCTAACCAATCGATGATCACCTGGTCGAAATCATCTCCACCAAGGTGCGTATCACCATCTGTACTTTTTACTTCAAATACGCCATCGCCTAATTCCAGCACACTTACATCGTGGGTTCCTCCTCCACAGTCAAAAACGATGATCGTCTGGTCTTTATCGCGTTTATCCAAACCATAAGCCAGGGCAGCGGCTGTTGGTTCGTTAATGATGCGTCGAACAGTTAATCCGGCTATTTCACCTGCCTCTTTCGTGGCTTGTCGTTGAGAATCGTTGAAGTAAGCAGGAACGG
>CAZPEQ010000536.1:0-1779 GCA_964585605.1 uncultured Weeksellaceae bacterium
TAGCAGAGCAAGTCAATTTAGTTGCGGATCACGGCTTGCTCGAGGCCATGAGCGAGCGTAGCGGAGGCCTGATGGTAGGCTTGAACGAAGTTGACCGTATTGCAGCAGCTATTGGCGAGAAGAAAGAGGTTGTTGCGCGTTCTACGAGTAGGGCAACCTTAAGCGACCTGATCGAACTCAAGTGGATCTTCTTTGTGCTGCTTGCACTGTTGACCATTGAGTGGGCCTTACGCAGGCGGAATGGGGCGTACTAGGAAAGTTGAAGCGAGCGGAGCGCTTTCGACGGAAACACTGATAATCGCAGCGCTATTTCAAAATACAATTGATTATTTCGCAACTGCTCGGAATTGATTTCCAAATTGCGCTTTGGTTGTTGACCGAAGTATGACCTACCTGGTTAAGTAATGCTTCGCTTGAAATAGAAAGTCTTTAAGGATAAAACGCTTCGCGAACAACCGTTGGAACCGAACCGCCAATGTTCACCAGTATGGGGTCACGATCGTTAGTTGAACCAACATATTTCACCACTCCATCTAAATTGACATCTGCAGAAAGGTATCCGGTTAAGGTGTTCGTTATTGTACTGCCACCGATGAGTTGCAAGATCAAGTCGCGATCATTTCCACTACCTACGTACTTCAAGTTTTGGTTGCCGGCAACATCGCCCATGGCCATGCAGAAGAAAGCGCCAATATGAACACCCGCATTCGAACCTCCCAACACCGCAGCGCTTGATGAGCTCAAGTCTACCTGTGCCATCCCTGCGGTGATTGTAACAGCCGTAGCAGTAAGTATTGGCAAGTGGTTGCGATGTCGTATTCCTATGTAATAGTCGTCAGGAGATACGCTTAATGCAAGAGGAGAAACGCCATCTAAGCCCACAATGGTGCCATCGCGCAGCAACAAACCAGCTTCTGCATACAGAATAATACTGCTATCTGATTTGTCTCGGAGTTCGACTAATATCCAGTCAACAACAGCGTTCACGCCTGACGTTTGCAAGACACCTGCATCAATCGATGCGCCTATGGAATTGTTCATGAACGTATGACCCATAGCGCTATAGGGTTCTGTCAGTGGAAGTAATGCCTGTGTTCGCAATGCGTCGTTCATTAGACCTGTGACCAGATCCATTGGGCCTTGCAGCAAGCACTTCAGTGGAAGGGCTATGGAAGTCGTCGTGGTGTTCGGAGAGTAGCTGTCCAAGGTTGTTGCATTGCTATTGATCGGATCAAGCCAATCGCGCAATCGCGTGCTTGAAGCCACGCCATTCCAATGGTCGCTTAACCTTGCGATTTCCGAGATCGAGAAATTTGAGTTGCAATCCAAGAAGCCGTCAGACATGAGACCTTGCACTCGTTTATCATGATTTATGAAAGGACTACCTGAGGATCCGAACTCCGGGCCGCCAACATCCCAGAAGGCGTGCCAAACAGTTGTACCATAATTCAAACTAGTTTGTGTTGAGGGCACTTGCGCATCAAAGGAGATTTTTTTTACATCACCTTGCGGATGCCCAATAAGTACTGAGGAATCAGGTATTGCACCGGAATTGTCCCAGCCGTTGTACGTAACATCAAAACTGGCGGGTGGTACGGCGTCTAATTCCACTAAAGCAAAGTCGTACGAAAAACTTGATGCACGAAGTGTAGCTCCTAGTATCGAGTTAGCTGTGGATCCGGTATCTCCTATGCAGGTAGGTGATTCATAATTGAAGTAGAATATCCATTGATCACTGTTGGCTTGGTAACAATGGTTGGCGATATAAAAATACGGGGT
>CAZPEQ010000537.1:0-1768 GCA_964585605.1 uncultured Weeksellaceae bacterium
ACCAAGCCTATCTTCTTCTGTATCGCCTCGTTCAAAACCTCTTCCGTGCAATCCAAGCACATCAGCACCCCATCTGTTGACCGTTCTGGGTCGCCTACCTGCAGACCAGAGTTATCATAATGTTCTTGAAGTGATCTCGGCGCGAAGGCCTCTAGGTGAGATACGATCTCCTTTATCTTCATCTTTGGCATCTTGAAGGGCGATGAAATTAGACAATGAAGGCACATAGAATACTTACTTGGCCGCTTTCCTTGGTTTGGTGTCTTGTATTACGCATACGACACGGGCTGTTTGATACAGGCGTATTAAAATCGGAACCGGCTGCTGTACCTAGCATCGTGGTTGGCAACCTGGCCTTCGGCGGAACAGGGAAAACCCCTCATGTACTATGGCTTTCGAATTACTTAGCGCGGGCAAACGTAGCTGTGTTAAGCAGAGGGCACGGAAGAAAGACCAGTGGTTTCTTACGGGTATCGGCGCAGGCAGCTGACCAAGTGGGCGATGAACCCTTACTCATGTCCCTAAAAAACAAGAAGGTGAATTTCTTCGTTGGAGAAGACCGTGTACAAGCTGCAGCTCATATAATGAGTGAGGAACCGGGCACCAAAACCCTTATTCTAGATGATGCTTTCCAACACCGCAAATTCAAAGGAACCTTGAATATCTTACTAAGCACTTGGCATAGGCCTTATGTCGACGATTGTCTCGTACCATGTGGAAGACTGCGAGACTTGAAGAGCAGGGCGTCTAAAGCTCAAGTAGTGATCGTGACCAAATGCCCACGAAATGCTACAATACATCCTGCAGAATGGCGTACGCGGCTGAACCTACTTGACACACAATCCTTGTTCTTCACTTCGTACAAGGCCAGTAAACCGGTTGAGCTGACCCCTCGCTTTACCGGTCGGAAGGTTAAAATCCCCAAAGACGCGCCAATTGTTGTTATTACTGGAATTGCTGATGGTAAGCACTTTGTTAAACATATGGAAGCCGTGCATACGAACGTGCAGGTTTCAGCTTTCAAAGACCACCATGCATTCAACAGCCAAGAAATAGCCAGTACCCTTAGCAAATTCACTAATTTCGCACATGGTCAGAAGTGGATCATGACCACTGAAAAGGATGCTGTGCGACTACTTCCTTTTCTAGAGCAGATCCATAAAGCAGGTGTAAAGGTAGCTATGCTACCCATTGAAGTGGAATTTGTTCATGGTGAAGAGCAATTCAAGAAGGTGCTGAACACATATGTTGAATAGGATCAAAGCGATTGCATCGCATTTAAAGGAGCGAACCGGTTTAACCCCTGAGGTTGGGATCATTCTAGGTTCTGGTTTAGGAGGGCTTGTTGACGAGATTGATGTTCAACACAGTATTCCCTACACAGACATACCAGACCACCCCGTCTCGACCGTAGCAGGACATCAGGGGCGACTGATCTTTGGAGAATTAGGAGGCAAGCAAGTGGTTGCCATGCAAGGACGATTCCACTACTATGAGGGCTATTCCATGCAGGAAGTAACCTTACCGGTAAGAGTCATGAAACTCTTGGGGATCAAGTATCTGTTCGTAAGTAACGCTTGCGGCGGGGTTGACCCTGAACAAGAGATCGGCGATCTAATGATCATTACAGATCACATTGATCTTTTCCCCGACAGCCCATTAAGAGGCGCTAATCTGGATGAGTTAGGTCCCAGGTTTCCTGATATGAGCGAGCCCTACGATCGCTCCATGATCGCGCAAGCCAAGAATATTGCCCAAGCACATTCCC
>CAZPEQ010000538.1:0-1748 GCA_964585605.1 uncultured Weeksellaceae bacterium
GCTCCAGATAATCCAATAGATTAAACGGTATACCATCAGGCATATGCTGGCGGTAGTGGCCGACGAACTTCATCAGTGTTGGTGGTTGAAGTTCAATTTGATCGTCAGTAGGTTCGTGTTTCTCAGCAGCCCTGTCTTTCCAATAAGCAATGCGCTGCTGAATGCTGGTGTAGTTTGATTGCTCAGGAGTAGGGGCCATGCCTGCTCTGATGGGGTTCAGATCCACATAGGCCATGGCAGAAAGTATTGCTTTCTCATCGAGTAAGGCCTGTGACTTATACCTCGACTCCCAGGTGTGCCATGAAGGAAGTGCGTGAGTACTTCCATGCTGTATCAATGATGGAGGTAGGTCCTCCGAAGTCTGCCTACAGGGGTCGGCTTCAAACCAGCTAATGCTGCTTCATTTAAAAGGTGTGGTGGTGAGCGATTAGTGAAAAGGCCTGAATTATCAGGTCAGGTGTGTAATGAGAAGATGAGCGAAAGCGAACCGACCGATCAATCGTCGTAATAGGATAGTTTTGTCAAAACCGCGGAGGTTGGGAATCTGCGGGATAAGTGCAAAGGACACCTGTTTACTGTTTGCACGGCATTCGGCGTATAGGCGGCATGATCTCTTTATAGGCTTTGATACGGAACATGGGAATCTATTTAGCAATGTTAAGGGAAAAGACAAGTGTATGAAAACATGAGAATGAATACCGATGTGCTGAATAGAGGCGGAGCAACTCGTAGTAGTGCTGAAGCATCTGTAATGGGTGTGGAGCGAAGGGGTTGCGTCGCGCAGGACCGCCTGTCGGTCAACTCATTTGGAGGATGAGCTGATGGAACGGTCCAAAGCTTTTAAGATATCCAAAGAATTGGTATGGAAGGCATATCTTGAAGTTAAATCCAACCGCGGATCAGCTGGTATTGACGGAATGTCAATTCTTGATTTTGAACAGAATCTCAAAAGGAATCTCTACAAGATCTGGAACCGGCTGTCCTCGGGTAGTTATTTTCCCCCACCGGTAAAGCGGGTAGAGATACCAAAGGCAAACGGTGGCAAGCGAATTCTAGGTATACCAACAGTGAGTGACAGGATTGCACAAACTGTAGTGAAAATGTGCCTGGAGCCCTTGTGGGATGAATTGTTCCACGATGATTCTTATGGTTACAGGCCGAATAAGTCAGCCTTAGACGCAGTGGCCGTGACTCGTAAGCGTTGTTGGCGATACTCTTGGGTTGTAGAGTTCGACATAAAGGGAGCGTTTGACAATATAGATCATGAACTATTAATGAAGGCTGTTAGAAAGCACACCCCCGAATCGTGGATGTTGTTGTATATCGAAAGATGGCTCAAAGCGCCGCATCAAGATGAATGTGGTGCTTTGTGCGAGTCTACGTTGGGAGTGCCGCAAGGTGGAGTAATCAGCCCGTTGTTGATGAATCTATTTATGCACTACACGTTTGATTGCTGGATGGCAAGGTCTTATCCGAAACATCCGTTTGCAAGATATGCCGATGATGCAGTTGTGCATTGTAATAGCTTGCAAGTGGCGGAGGGTTTGTTGCGATCAATCGCATTGCGGTTGGCTAATTGCAAGCTTGAGATTCATCCAAAGAAATCAAAAGTTGTGTGTTGTCAGCCACGTTTGAAGTCGGGAAAAGGACAGAGCGGTAATTTTACGTTCTTGGGATATAATTTTAGGCCAAGGTATGTTGTTAACAAAGAGGGGAAGGGCTTTACTTCATTCCAGCCAGGTGTAAGT
>CAZPEQ010000539.1:0-1744 GCA_964585605.1 uncultured Weeksellaceae bacterium
GTCTTTTGTGGGCTGTGATGTTGACCCCGTATCGATCAAGTCTGCCGAAGCGATCGTGAACGCCAACAAAACATTGAACGGTCATGTTGAGCTACGTTTACAATCAGATGCCAAATTCCTCCTAAAGAACACCATTCAACCCGATGAGCGCTTTGACCTGGTTCTCTGTAACCCGCCCTTTCATGCTTCGGCAGCAGAAGCGCAAGCTGGCACCCGACGCAAACTGAACAATTTGAAACGTGGTGCCGCAAAACAGCCTACGAAGAATTTCGGGGGACAACAAAGTGAACTTTGGCGTGCAGGTGGAGAACGTCAATTCGTAGGCGATCTGATCACCGAAAGTGCGCACTATGCGAACACTTGTTTCTGGTTCACGAGTTTGGTATCGAAAGAGCGCAACCTTGACCCACTGCGCTACGCACTTCGTGACGTTCAACCAGAAGAAGTACGCATACTACCCATGGGGCAAGGGAACAAGAAGAGCCGGATCCTAGCGTGGACCTTCCTCGACCCCAAGCAGCAAACACGTTGGAAGCAAGAGCGCTGGTCGGGTTGATACCCAGCCACTGTCAACACTTGACACACAGCTAGTATATTGGCAAGTACATCATGCACGCGGAACTATGGGTTGGATAATCGGCATCTTCTTTTTCTTCGGGTTGCTCTTCATTGGAGGCATCGGCTTTTTGATCTACAAAGTGATCAGACGATCAACCCGCAAGCATACGCCAGATGAAGAGAAACAAGTCGTAAATGAACTGCGGCAAAAAACGAAGGAGATGATCGCCGGTCTACACCCGTGGGCAGGTCATAGCTACGAGGATCTATCTGTCTCCATGCGTTACTCATACCGTAAGGGAATCGCTCATCGAATGAAAGGGAAAGTCCATTCTACTCAGAACAAATCGGTGGTCGCATTCAATCGCTATGAAAGAGGATTATATGCCGACGGTTATGTTGCCGCTGCTACTGACTCGTTCACCTATTTTTTCAAGATCCAACGAGGTAAGACCTTCGACGTGTGGCGAGATGGGAACAAGTTGGGCCAGATTACTGAGGATGGGAACATTTATGATGCCGATAGAACACAGATCGGTCATGCATTACACCCGAAGAAAGCATCATTCAATGTAGGCGGTATTGTACAAGGACGTGTTGGAGATACTTCCTTTCCGTTGATGATGAATGGGCGAAAATTAGCGGATGTCGTTGTAGCTCCTGACCACGCCGGGATTGGTGACAGTGCACTCATTGGTGTGAATGAAAACAACTATGGTGTTCAAACCTTACGCCATGTTGACAACCCAAACGAAGAAGAAGAAAAATGGTTGTTGGGCTTAGCGATTCTGGAAACAACCTTCCATGGGCATTGGATGATCTAGACTATTTGGCGATGTTTCCTCTGGCGCCCATAATTTTTATCTCATTCCTAGCCTGGTACTATGGTCGGCAAGCACGTCGTAAAAGCCAGTTGTTCATTGAGGAGAATAAGGATACTTAATTATAGGGGAACGGCAAACAGAGGGATGGCATTTATGCTTGTGGCGGTATTTACCTACACCTTTCTAGCAAGCACTGCCTTACTATGACCCAGCGTCTCCTCTTCTTCTTACTCAGTAGCTTCTCGCTCGCAAGTGCTGGATATTTCTTGGTAAGTCTATTCCTAAAATACCCTTTCGGTCGCCTATATAGAATGAACCTGTATCATGAAGCCTTCCCTTATCAATACGTACTGATCACCTGC
>CAZPEQ010000540.1:0-1743 GCA_964585605.1 uncultured Weeksellaceae bacterium
TGGCCGGGGCGTCAGCATGTGCAAACCGTGCGCAGTAGCATAGCTGGCATATATCAATTTCAGAATGTACCTATTGGTAATTACCGCATTATCGTGGATCGTCCTGGTTCTCCAATGCTTGGTTATTATACGGTAACAGTGGTTCCGAATGGCTCTTACACTGGATTGGATTATGCGGGAGATGCATTTGGCGTCTACCCATTCGTCGCGACTTCTGTTGAAGAAGTTTCTGGTGTGTCGATCAGTATTGGCCCTAACCCTTTGACAAGAGGAGAAAGTCTTGCGATCTCTGGTATTGAGAATGGTAAGCAGAGTATATCCATATTGGATGTACAAGGAAGGGTCGTTGCGACGCAGCAGATTGTAGTGAATGCGAATTTTACAACTGTTTCAATCCCATCATTGCCAGCAGGAACGTATTTACTTCGTGTTGATGACGGATCAACAGTGCGGTTGGTTATAGAATAGCGTAAATTCGGAACACGACCAATGAAAAAAGCGGGCTACAGCCCGCTTTTTTCATTGCTTAGGATCTTCGTTCTCTTTACTCCACAGAATTAGCCTGTAGAGGTATTTTCTTTTCAAGAATATGTGAAGCGTAGTGGTCGCTTGATGTGAATTCCTTGATCCGCTGGTCAAACCGCAGGATCGCATTAGGGAAATCAGCATAATACGCGGATACGTCAGCCCCTTCTACTTGTAGATCGATCTCCATTCCAACTTTGCGATCGTTATCTACTTTACTTGCCACATGCGCATCGATATAGGCGGAATACGTGACGTATCCGTCCTTTTCGATCTGCACCGTGTAAGCATGGTCAAAAGGGAGGTCTAGGTTGAAGGAGTTCTTCTTGGTGGTTATTGATGTGATTTGTGCGTTGTCTCTGTAAACCAGCACTTTAACGGCAGATGCTTTCTTCCCGGCTAAGAATACTTTGCCGTTCAGATGTAACATAGAACCGTCTTCTTGAGCCATGGCCTGAGCGCTAAATAATACGCCAGTTAACAAGGTGCTCAATAGTACCAGTGATCTGAAATTCTTTTTCATTGATTTGTATTCCGTTTCCTGCGTCCTTTCGAGGTCTTCAATCTGAGTGCGACAGGTTTCTTCTTGTACGGAACAAGGAGTACTGAGGTTTCAATGAAATCAGATGTTACCAGCTTGCGTGTTACGCCGCGCGAATCGAGGAAAGGACATCCTCTCGAGGCAATCTTACTTGTAAGTAGTACAAAATCTCATGCACGCCAGGTGTTTGAATGGCCCTAGCATTAATAGTGGCTTCAAACCGCCTGCCTAAGCCCCCGACCAATTCAGAGGAAAAATGATCGGCATCTTGTGCGTTAGAGTTGGTACGGATCTGTTCCAGTAGAGCGTTTGAATCCTTGGTGATCAAGGAGATACCTTGGCTAACGAACGAGTTCTTGTCAATCGCAAAGAACCCGAGACCTGCATGATTGATGTCGACTAGGTTTCCAGACCCGTCGACCAACAGACATGGGTCTTGGTTTAGATCAAAAAGGTATTTTGATCGCAGCTCGATGCGCTCTAGGTCGCGTTTTGCTGTGCACACTTCGTATGCTTGTGTGATTTGAGATAATAACTCCTCCGGCGTATAGGGCTTGGTTAAATAATTGAAAACGCCTGCATTGTTGATCGCAGCTATGACGGCCTCGATGTCGGAGTATCCTGTCACCAATATCCGCATTGTTGCAGGAGAACGCTCCTTGACCTGAGCGAGGAAC
>CAZPEQ010000541.1:0-1742 GCA_964585605.1 uncultured Weeksellaceae bacterium
CTTAACCCAAACCTTATCGGGCTATAATATCCGCATGGCACATACGCTTAAACATAAGAGCAATACCGATTACAAAAACTTTTGTGAGAAACGTAGTACGAAAAGCCCGGCTATACTGCGCATTGATTGGGACGGACAAGGAGGCCATTTTGTGGTTGGATTAGGGCAGAATGGAAATGGAGCGCAACAGTTCATAGAGATATTGGATCCATATTACGGGTACCAAAAAGTCTTGCTTAGTGACTTTCCTCGGTACAAAGCGGTTGACGATAAAGGGGTTGTCATAGCCGAAGGAAACATGGATCGGAACTGGACCGTTGAGACTACCTAGAAAAGAAATATTTTGTGTGTTCCCGCGAATGAAACGAACTCAGACGTGCGGTGCAACTTGTTATGCGAACTACTGCGTAACAGGTTGCACCTGTATCGTGGGTATGCACGTGGAGTGACTTTGATCCTTCTCGACCCGCTGAACGAATTGATCATTGCGAGAGGTCGCACTACTGAGGTGCCATCCGTTCGATAAATACCTGGCATTCCCAGTGATCCAGATGTGATGGCAAAGAAAAACATACCACCTATTTCATTGAATTCTGAGTTTAATTACCGAGGCGGGACTTAGCTCAAATGCCGTGAACGTTTGTGCGCATAACAAACTGGAAAAAGAGAGGAGTAGGAATGAGTTGCGTCATGGAAGAGGTTTTGGAATCTGTTGACGCGCGAGTATACTGATCCTTTCTGCCGTCGTTGATCACGAGAATTCGGGATGATGTGCAAACCGCTGAAGTAAAATTAGACGAACGGAAGAACACGTGTTTTGGGAGGGAGACCCGTTGAGGATACCAATAATAGTGGCACAAAATACCCTCCAAGATAATTTAAGGAGCCGTCATCTGTGATTCGTATTTGATTGGGAACGACCTTTGTAAGGTGAGGCAGGTGTCCGCTATATTGCTTATGCTAATGCTCGGGTTCGTTGAATTCGGGGCAACTGCGGTGCTCATTGATTTTCAAGTAGACCGCGAGCGTATCATTAAGGAACTTTGCGTGCAGCGCGACCTGATGCCGGACATGCAGACCTGTAAAGGAAATTGCGTGCTTTCCAAAAAACTGCAAGCAGCGGAAGAGGGGCCTGATCACCCTATGGATCTGACCCTGTTTGAGTACAGTGCAATCGCTGAATATGAAGAAACTGTTGAGTTTACTATTCCGGTTCTTGGAGTGCTCAACATTGCTCAGTTCGATGAACTTTCTGGTTATCCGACCTTGATAGGAGCGGTGCCCTGGTTGGCCTAATACTTCGCGTCGATCCTTTTGGGATCGAGATTAAGAAAGGTCAACCAAGGAAATCAAACATGAAGATTAAAATAGGTCTGCTGCTGCTGACCTTATTTGCTTTGCTTAATACGCATGCATGTGATGTGTGTGGCAGTTACCTGAGTTTATACCCCAAGGATAGGTCAAATTTCGTCTCCGTCTTGTACAAGAATAGGACACTAAAAGGATCTGTATTCTTAGAAGAAGGGCCTAAACATGGTGGCTCGGAACTATTAGAGGGAGAATACCTGGAGTTGTATTCAACGATAGAGGTTCGTGGTAATTATTATCTATCGGATCGTTTTTCCATCTTAGCAAGTATACCTGTTGTGAATAGGTATAGAAGTGTGGATAGGAAACGTGTCGCTGATACATATGGTATTGGTGATCCGGTATTCCTCGTCAACTATATCCTATTGGATGAG
>CAZPEQ010000542.1:0-1734 GCA_964585605.1 uncultured Weeksellaceae bacterium
GTAACCCATCGGGTGCAATACGTTGTAGCCTTTTGACCTTTTGTAACGGGCAACGATGTCGCTTGCGATGTAACCAAGCGGATGCCCAACATGCAAACCCGCCCCTGATGGATAGGGGAACATATCTAAGACGTAGAACTTCTCTTTTGAAGGATCTTCCTTCACTTCGTAGGTCTTCCGTTTCCCCCACTTTTCTCGCCACTCCTTTTCAATGGTTATGTGATCGTACTGCATGTTGTTCAGAATGCGGACAAAATTAGTCTAAAGGCATTCGATGAGGCCGCTACATTTGTCGGGAACATGGGAATAGATAAAGTATCTCGTTCTAGGTCTCGAACCTCATACATGGGCACGGTCATTGGCATCACCTTGGTACTGTTTATGCTGGGCATGTTCGGTACGCTTATGTTGAACGCCCGTTCCATAAGTGCGTACCTGAAGGAGAACATCAAGATCCAGCTCTTCTTAGATGCGGATCTGAGTGAATCTGAGATCATGCAGTTCAGAAAGGAATTAGATACCAGCCCATTCACCAAAGGCACGCTATACGTTACGGCCGATGAAGCTGCTGAGAGCTTAGAAGAAGAATTGGGCGAAAATTTCCTAGAGACACTCGGCACGAACCCGCTTAGGCCTTCTGTGGAATTGAATCTACTGGCCAACCATGCCGCGCCAGACAGCATAGATTGGGTGGTCGATCATTTGCAAAAAGATTCGCGGGTTGAAGAGGTATCGTACAACCCTGTATTGGTCAAGAATGTGGACAAGAACCTCAAGACGATCGGCTTGGTGCTGCTCGCCTTTTCGGTACTCTTGCTCTTCATTGCCATTGCCTTGATCAATAACACGATTCGCTTGGCAATTTATGCGAAGCGTTTCTTGATCAGAACCATGCATTTAGTGGGCGCCACCCAGTGGTTCATTAAGCGGCCATTCATTGGACAAAGCCTTACGCAGGGACTTGTGTCAGCCATCTTGGCCGTTGGCTTGCTGATCGGCATGTATCAAGGTGCTGTTAAGTTCATTCCTGACTACACGCAACTGACTGATGTCAGACTTTTCATACTGGTATTCGCGTCCATAACATTTATTGGCCTACTCATTTCATTTATTTCCACGTGGTTCGCGGTTAGGAAGTACATTCGCATGAACGTTGACGACCTGCATTGATGAGCAATTCAGACCCTAAGAACGATATGGCATTCGATAAGTCGAATTATCGCTTGCTTCTGATCGGTATCGCCGCGGTGATCCTTGGCTTTATACTTATGACCGGTGGTGGTAGTGGAGACCCCAATGTCTTCAACGCGGATGAGGTGTTCAGCTTCCGCCGGATCACCCTTGCACCGATTGTGTGCCTAGCCGGATACATGTTCATCATTTACGCGATCATTCGCAAGCCCAAGGGAGAGCTCGACGATTGATATATGAGTACCCTTCAGGCCATTATTCTTGGCATTGTTCAAGGCCTTACCGAGTTCCTTCCTGTTAGTAGTAGTGGCCACATTGAGTTGGTCAAAGCTCTATTCAACCAAGATCTAGGTGAGGAGAACATGCTCATGACCGTGACCTTGCATGCGGCCACAGCACTGAGCACTATTGTCGTCTTCTGGAAAGAGGTGAAGGAAATCTTGGCCGGGCTACTACAATTCAAGGTAAACGAGCAGATGCTGTTCAGTATGAAGATCATCCTTTCCATGATACCCGCCGTGATCGTTGGCTTGACCATGGAAG
>CAZPEQ010000543.1:0-1724 GCA_964585605.1 uncultured Weeksellaceae bacterium
ATGGATGAGCTATTGGTCTTTTCTTCAAGCAGGGGCGAAGGAGTAGGGGGCAAACGCAAATACCAATGGGATGAACAACCTTTTCTGAACCTGTACACCGCTTTGATCGAAGGAACAGAGGTAAAGGAACCACTGGTCATGCGCAAAGAGGTGAATAGTAGGTATCATGATGGTACGGTTAGTTTTGATTCCGTTGCGCAACGACTGTATTTCACGCGAAATAATGTGCACTACGGAGTGGTTAGCAAGGCGGAAGACGGGGAGTTAAAATTGGGGATCTACTTTACAGATATCAAAGAAGGCCCTTTCGGTAAAGAATGGTCCCCGTTGATTCCTTTCGATCACAACAACCCAGAGTTCAATTACGGACACCCTTGCGTAAGTCCTGATGGAAGAATGCTGTTTTTTGTATCGGATATGCAAGGCGGTTATGGAGGAACGGACATCTATAAGTGCGATAACTTGGGCGGTACTTGGGGAGTACCTCAGAACTTAGGACCTGCTATAAACACGGTGGGCAATGAAATGTATCCATTCTACGGCAAGGACAGTATTCTCTATTTTGCGAGCAACGGACACCCAGGCCTTGGCGGGCTTGATATGTTCTTAGCCCCTTCCTCAGATGGTCAATTCGGTGCATCTTACAATCTAAACTATCCAGTGAACACACGTTTCAACGATCATGGACTTATCCTGACCGATGAACGGAATGGCTTTTTAGTAAGCGACCGGCCTGGCGGCAAGGGCAGTGATGATGTTTACGGTGTAAAGTTGGCTAAACCAATGATCCACATTCGTGGTATGGTGATCGATAAACTTACCCGCCTTCCGGTACGTGACGCCACATTGCTATTGAAGGATAGTAAAGGCAACCCTATTGAACGCTATAAATTGGAAACCAATGAAGATGGTTCCTTCGACATGCATGCCGAGTTTCAGAACGGGTACATATTAACCGGTGCTAAGAATGGTTATTTCCAGAAAAAGATACAATTGAAGACCGCTGAAGATAATCTAGATAGTGTGGTCGTTGACTTGAAGAAATTCGATTATGGCGCGGAAGGCATCATTACGCAGGGTGAGACAGAACTGCCGCTTGATGGTGCCACGGTGCTTTTGTTTGACGAGAACGATAGTTTGATCATGCAAGCCTTAACCGGGCCAGATGGCAAGTACACCTTCCCACTAGAAGCGAATACAGACTACCGTGTACGCGTTGAGAAAGATGGTTTCTTTAAACAGAGCACACGTATGTCAACCAAGGGCAAGAACGCAGGTGTATTGTACAGCGATTTCAAGTTGTTCGAGCTCGAGATGAACAAAGTCGTACGCTTAGATAATATCTACTATGACGTGGCTAAATGGGCTATTCGACCCGATGCAGGTAAAGAGTTGGATAAACTGGTTCAAACCCTATGGGATAACCCATCGGTACGATTAGAGTTGAGCGCACACACCGATTGTCGAGGAAGTGATTCCTACAATCTGAATCTCTCACAGAAGCGTGCCAAGAGTGCCGTTCAATACATGATCTCTAAGGGCGTGCCGAAAGACCGTATCGTAAGCAAAGGGTACGGCGAAACAGATCCGGTTGCCAATTGCGCATGTACGTCATGTACTGATGATCAGCATCAGTACAATAGGCGTACACAATTCAAAGTGCTGGACTTCTAAACTCAAGGGTTCAGTTTTTTAAAAGCGCGATCGCTGTAGAAACCGCCAAG
>CAZPEQ010000544.1:0-1718 GCA_964585605.1 uncultured Weeksellaceae bacterium
TTCTCCAATCGTCTTTACCTGTATCGGGGCCTTTCTTTCTCGGCGCTTCAGGTGCCTCTTCTTTTTTCGTTTCTGGCTGTGTTTCTTTTTCCTTCTTTCCTAGGTTGATCTCCATTTCGTCGATCCTCTCCAAACCTTCCTGTACGTGTTTGATCGTTGTTACGCCATGTTTCATGATCAAGGGAGTAACGTAGAAGGCCACCAACACACCCAGTAGAATAAACAAGCCATAAACCGCTTGTACGAAAATGTTGGCCGATCCTGTTGCAATGATGATCAGCGTCAATACCGCGGCAAGGAATGCAGCGGAATAGAATTTGCCGGAAAAAGGTTGTCCATAAACAAAGCCGATGTCGGTTGCTTTAGGAAGCGGGTTTTTATGCGTCAGGTCATACCAAGTTCGGTGCCAACCTTGCATACGTTTTTTGTCGAAAAAGTAGTAGCCAATGCCGCTTGCTAAACCCAGGAAAAGCGCAAAGAATATATCCATCTTAGGTGTTGGTTAATCTGGAGTATACGTGCCTGTTAGACTGAATGGCGTTGATCGCCCACCGTTGCATAGGGGCACTCCATGTTTGGTAGACGGCATAAAAAGCAGCCTTGTCGAACGTATAAAGTAGCACGGGATTGTTGTTCTGCAGTTTAGCGATCAACTGCCACAGCACACGGGCTTGTTCAAGGGTGGTATCTACATGTGGATGTAGCAGGTTGTCATTCAATTGGGCAGGTACTTTAAGGCCTTCGCCACCTGAACCTTTGATCTTGTTCACTAAGGCCTCCAACTCAAAATAATCCGGGTTCAACAACTTGGCTTTGTTCAGTTGGTTAACAAGGCCCTTACGCTGTGTTGTTGTGAGTCGATCTACGGCGGTCTCGCTATCCATCTCCATGGCACCCGCAACGATCATGTGCTCCAACTGGATCTCAAGTAACCACAGTTGCTCTACAAAATAACTTGGGTCACTGTTGAGGAAACGCTGGTTGTACAGGTACGGAATAAAACTACGGTCGCTCAAGTTGAACTCGATATGCAGTTGATCCGTATTTCCGCTGATCTCCGAAGAATCATCTTCCAAGATTAGAATCGGTTTGTCAGGCGTTCCTTTGAACAGGAATAGCCCACCAAAGGCTAAGGTGTAGTAAGACGAAACATGGGCGAAGGGCATCTCCGGTAATTGGAGGTTCCGATACCGCAGGTCACCGAAGAGTTTACTACTGGCGATTATTTTCTCTCGCAGTTCTGCATTCAACCACGCATTACCACTGTTGTACTCCGTAACCAATTCTTTCTGATGCTGCGCGGCTTCTTGCACATCTCCCGTAACGTTAAAACGAACGTTCACCACTTCAACCATTAAGAGGTCATCAGCATTGCGGTAGGCTGAGATATTCTGGTCGATCTCAAACCAGATGCCGTTACCGGAAGTGATATCCGCGATCTGCTCCTCGTAGTTGTCGAATATCTGATGATGTATATCCCAATCAAAGGTGTGATAGGGCATGTAGATCGGACATTTCTTTTGGTCGGGTGAAATGATGATCCCGAACGGATTGGCCATACCGTGTGAGAGGTAGAAGCGATCATCACGCTCGGTAGCGATCTCTGGGCTCCAGCCCCAACCGTCAATGTGGAAGGTATCGAGCTCAGTGGGGGTGATGCCAATGTCCACTAAACACGCGTTGTAACGCTTCTTCATAAGTGAAGAGGTTACAGCGAA
>CAZPEQ010000545.1:0-1712 GCA_964585605.1 uncultured Weeksellaceae bacterium
CCATAAGGCAAGATGTGATCCTGTCCGGTTCCTTAAACAGCGAATACCTGCATTCTTTTCAGTTGCCTGGCATACGAGCCGATACCGTATTGATCGAAATCCAAAACGGGGACGACACGCCGCTGCATGTAGCGGATATTCATATCGAGCAATTGCAACGCCGCTTGGTGGCCGAGTTGACACCCAATGAAAATTACACCTTGCATACCGGCAACAAGGACATCCAGGCTCCTCGTTTTGACATCGGTCGGTTCATTAGCCCCAATACCGTAATGTCTTCCGTTGTACATCATGATCCATTAGCAGATCATCGACAAGAAAAAACAGGAGGGTTGCATGCTATTAGTAAATATTGGATGTGGTTGGTGATCGGAGGCCTCGTTGTGTTCATGCTCATTATGGTAGCTCGGCTGATGAAGGATCAAAAACAGCGTGAAACCTCAAATTCCGCTTGATCGTTAATGATCTTGTTAAAGTTTGAGGTGTACAGTCCACGAGTACACTAATTTTAGACAACACAATGTTGCGCATTGGCACGCGTTCTGTGGTTAAGAGAATATGCAGCAAGATTCAGATCTACTGATCGAGAAACTCGATCGATTTATAAGGAAATACTACAAGGATCGCTTGATTCGTGGCGTATTGTACGCTGTTGGCTTGTTGGTGCTGTTGTTTTTGGCCGTAACCGTAGTTGAGTATAATGGCCATTTTGGAACTTCGGTGCGCACGGGTTTGTTCTGGACTTTTGTTGCAACAGGGGGCGGATTGCTCTATTTCTACATTCTGAAGCCTGGTTTCAAGTGGCTGAAACTTGGTAAGACCATCAGCCATGAAGAAGCCGCCAAAGTCGTTGGCACGCACTTCCCCGAGGTAAAAGACAAACTGCTGAACACGCTGCAGCTCAAAGGGAAAGCTCTTTCCAGCCCCAACGAGCGCGCTTGGATAGAGGCCAGCATAACTCAGCGAAGCAATGAATTGGGTCGGGTGCCCTTTACACAAGCCATTGATCTTACAAAAAACACCAAGTACCTGCGCTATGCACTGCCTCCGCTAATGGTTTTGGTCGTGTTGCTGTTTGCCGCTCCGAACATTATCAGCGAAGGCACCAGCCGATTGATATCTCACGGTACAGAAATCATTGAAAAAGCTCCTTTTACGTTCAACCTGATTAGCGAAGAGCTCGTTGTTGCGGAACAAGAAGATTTCGTGCTTGAGCTGGAAATGCTTGGAGAAACCGTTCCTGAGCAAGTTTCTCTGGTAAGTAATGGGCAAATTGTGCCCATGGTTAAGAAGAACAACATCAACTATGAGCATCGGTTCCGGAATGTGCAAGATGAGCAGGAGTTCTGGTTCACGGCAAATGGTTTCAAGTCGGAAACATTCACACTGCGCACGCTGCCCAATCCCATCCTATTGAACTTCTCCATGGACTTGGATTTCCCGAGCTACTTGGGCATTAAGGATCAAGCCCTAAGTAATACGGGAGATGTGACTGTTCCTGCAGGTACCCGCATAACCTGGAATGCCCGCACCAAGAGCACCAATGAGTTAATACTTGCTTTTCAAGACACGACCATGGCCATTCAACCTGCGGCCAATGACCGTTTTGAATTGACCCGCCGGTTCTTGAATGGTGCCACCTACTCTATCGCGCCGAAGAACGAGCACATGACCTCTACCAGTGCCTTGCACTATCGTATTGAAGTCGTACC
>CAZPEQ010000546.1:0-1705 GCA_964585605.1 uncultured Weeksellaceae bacterium
TGTGCTCGCGGTGTTTGGTCGTTCGAAAAGTCGCACCACTGATGCTATATACTTCTACACCAATGATCGCCTTCATGAATGCATCGTAGCGAGAAAGGTCCTTCAAACAGATGTTTATCGTTTGACTTGCTTCAAACTTGGGTTGGCCTTGTTTGTGGCGCCAGTTCTTCCCATACCGCCTGTACCTGCTTTGGGCATGTTCTGGACGAATACCATACTCTAGGCACAGTTGTAGAACCGCTTTTACCTGTGCATCTGTGGCGGTCGAGGCTTCTGTCATGTCGTCACTTTCATTGCGCAACGTTACATCAACAAGTACCTCGTCAGGAAGTGCATAAACGTGTGCAACGCCTTGGGTAGTAATGGAGGCTAAGTTGTCAGATTGAGCTGAAAGACCTATTGCAAACAGGAAGGCTGTAGCAAGGATTGAATATCTCATGGTTACGTGTTTTGCATAAGGTAACCAAGTACCGTGCCTCTATTCGTCAAGGAGCCTGCGGTGGTAGCTGATCTGTCCCAAGTGGTAGTTCAAATGTCCATACAAGTGCAATAAGAACTCGCCATTCGTCCACACTCGCTTTAAAACCTGAACGGGAAATTCTGCCGACCAATCAACTTGTTCAAACCCTAATTTAACCGCACGCTTTGCCGCCTCTATTTCATTCAACAGGTGGGCTCGCGAAACCTGCGCATTAAACTCGAATTCGCGGTCGCGTTGGTAAGCGGATCCACCGATCAGGTGACCGACAAAATGCTGCAGGTTGCCACAAAGGTGGAGGGATAGACTGCCAGCGCTGTTGTTCACATATTTATGCGTCTCCCATATTGTAGATTCGTCTTCGTAGGCATTGATCTCGTTGGTCAAGCGATCAAGATCACGATAGAAGAGTGACGAGAGTTCTGTTTGCATTTAACTATTGATTAGGTTCACCATGAAGTTCTACTCATTCCGACCATTTTTCGGTTGAAGATGGAGGAGATCGCTTTCTCAGACAACCTGCGGGTGTAAAACGACTCATCTTCATCTCTCACATCGCCGCTGCGTATGTCGATGGTCACATGGTATAGGTAGGTGTAATTCCGCGGAGTGGCCGTCATGGCTATAAAAGGAGGGGCATAGACGGTGAGCAGTGCGGCAAGAAATAGCTTGGGATACATACCTGGGGTTCGCTGTTGGTAATGGACCATTCCCGCCAGGGCCACATGCCTAGTGCCAAATTGTTTCTCGAGTGGCCGTGTGTAGGTTACTTCCGAAGGAATGATTTTTGTCCCGAATTTTATCTGGTGATGTTCAGCCATTTCTCCGAACAGGTTGGAAAAGGTGGATATGCCATTCAGCGTTCGCGTTAATTGATCATCAGAAAGGGGATCGAGCACCGTCACGTTCAGATCATTTTGGTCTGCAGCCGTTTTTATACCTGCTAAGTATTCTGCTGTCCGCTTCACGGTTTTAGTGTAATTGAATCCTTTTATGTTGTGCGCAAATATGGCCCTGGGGTTCACGTAAAGGAGATTCTTTATTCCCAGCGCCTCGCCGTATTTCCTTTGGTTCGCCGCTGCCTGTGATTCAAGACGCTTTTTTTCACGGACGTCAGCATGCTCTGGTTCTGTCTCTACAGGGTCGTGATGGTTCACGGAATCCTTCAAGGTATTGAAGATGTGCATGATTGAAGCACTATCCATATCGCAAAAGGCGTGAAGGTGG
>CAZPEQ010000547.1:0-1693 GCA_964585605.1 uncultured Weeksellaceae bacterium
CGTTATAGGGCCATCGGAGAAATCAACTCGAACCGTTATATCATAACAATACTCAGTGACCCCTGGCAACAGGTTGAAATTTTCGTACGTCAAGCTGGTCGTTGCATTTGACGCCGGCAAGTCAGCTTCAAAACCTGTTTGCAGATCTACGATATGCAAGTCGAACGCCCCCACATTAGGAAGCAGGCTTCGGTCTAATTCAATGGCCAGTTGATGATTAGGACCAGGCGTCTGCAGAAAATCAGATGCTACGATATTGATGTATGCTGGCCCTGCGTAGTCTGGATCAAGAGGGTTTGAATTCAGCGTATCCAAATCCACTGTATCCTTGATGCATCCTGTCAACGCGAACACCATTAACAAAAAAGAAAATGTTCTCATCGATTCCATGTTAACGATATACCTGCTTGCAACATACCCTGATCCTGTATTCCCGGAACATAGACCAGTCCATCAAATTTCACTTTCGCTTTATCCTGAAAAACAGGAGCCTCTAAGCCTTTACTTTTCCTAAAAAGGTAGACCGTAGCCAATGCGGATGCCGCAAAAATTCCCGCGGACACTCCAAAGCCTGTTCTTCGATCAGCCAAGGTCTCGTTGGCCTCTTCAACCTCTGACTTAATCCTCAAAATATCCGACGGAACCAGCGAATTGTCGTATTCCACGAGCAGGTCGTCCAAATCATTACCAGCCCGCCTTGCTCTCCCATAATTCACCCCACTGATCACACCTGTAAGGATCGTAACGCCAAGCGGCACCGACCGATACCAGATCAATTTGCCCTTGAATTTCTCAGTTTGCCTTTCGTAGGCCATAAAGCTCAACGAATAAGGCAAACGTAAATAGAACGATTGATCACCCTCTATGACATTGATCGTAGTGTCTACTATCGATCGCCCAGGTGCCCAAAATGTAAAGGAATGAGGTCCTGTCGTGAGCTCCACGGCCTTCTGTTTCATACGTTTATTTCCATCGAGAATGAACTCAAAATTGTGTCCTGGATCGACAAAAAAGCGTATGGTTCCCTTCTGCTGCGCCCGTAGACTAAGCCCAGCCAAGAGCAACATAACGATAGCTACGGTGTACCTCATTCTACTTCTGCTAATTCTGCTGCTAGGTCTTTTTCAACCTTAAGATTTCCAACGATGAATTTCTGACGCTCTGGCGTATTCTTACCCATATAAAAACTAAGTAAGTCCTGTATGGCCGCATCTTTGGTGACCAATACCGGCTCTAAGCGAATATCGTCTCCAATAAAATGAGCGAATTCGTCTGGGCTGATCTCACCTAATCCCTTAAACCGTGTGATCTCAGGATTCTTTCCCAAATGGGCCAAGGCCTGTTGTCGCTCTTCCTCTGAATAGCAATAGCGCGTCTCCTTTTTGTTTCGTACCCGAAACAAGGGAGTTTGCAAGATGTACAAGTGGTTGTTCTTAACCAGGTCAGGAAAGAACTGCAAGAAAAAGGTCATGATGAGCAAACGAATGTGCATACCATCAACATCCGCATCGGTTGCAATAACCACTTTGTTATAGCGTAGGCCTTCTAACCCGTCTTCAATGTTCAAGGCCGCTTGCACCAAATTAAATTCTTCATTCTCATAGACGACCTTCTTGGTCAGTCCATAACAATTCAGCGGCTTACCCTTCAGGCTGAACACCGCTTGTGTGCTCACATCGCGGCTCTTGGTTAT
>CAZPEQ010000548.1:0-1666 GCA_964585605.1 uncultured Weeksellaceae bacterium
CTTCTCTTCTTTCTTTGTGTACACGCGGCCTCGCTCGAACAAACGCAGGTTCTGTACGTCATGCTTACCGCTCAAGAACAAGGAAAAACGATTCACTTCCTTTTCCTTCTCTTCTTTCTTTGTGTACACGCGGCCTCGCTCGAACAAACGCAGGTTCTGGTTCTTCCTGTTCACGTTGTAATTGATCGCTGCCAGTCCCCCCATGATCATATCCGGGCGCATTACATCAAGTTCTGAACTTAATGGATTACTGAGCTTGACCAGCTCCTCCTCTCCGACCAATCCTCCTGCTAAAACATCTGCTGCACTGACCAAGGATGGAGTCATGATCTCACTAAAGCCACGGCTGCTCCAATGTGCTCCAATGGATTCACTCAACTGTTCCATGGGCACCCTTGCTTCATTTCCAGCAGGCACGGACAGCTTTGCGGGAACGTCAATTCTATTAAACCCATGTATGCGAATGATCTCTTCAATGACATCTATCTCCCGCAGCACATCTACCCGGTATGGCGCTATTTCTAAGTTCAATCCTTCCTCTGTTTCACCTGTCACTTTAATGTCAAGCAATGGCAGTAAGGACTTGATCTCGTCGCGGTTCATTTGATGCCCCATAGTGCGATCCAACATACGATAGCGCATCGTTACCTGGAATGGTTTGATGGGATCAGGATAGTGATCAGCAACGTCACTAGAGATCTTTGCTCCAGCATGTTCCTTCAACAGCAAGGCAGCTCGTTTCAAGGCATAAATGGTTCGATCAGGATCAACCCCTCGCTCAAATCGGAAACTTGCATCGGTATGCAAGCCATGGCGTTTAGCCGTTTTTCGAATGCTCGTGGTATCAAACAAGGCGCTTTCTAAGAATACCTTGGTCGTCTTTTCCGTAACGCCACTCTTCGCCCCTCCGAATACGCCCGCAATGCACATACCTTGCAGATCTGCATCGCAGATCATCAGGTCTTTTGCGTCTAGTTTTCTTTCGATATCGTCCAGCGTCGTGAAAGTCGTTCCCGTATCCAAGGTGCGCACAACGATCTTGTTGCCACCGATCTCATCTGCATCAAAGGCATGCAGGGGTTGCCCCACCTCCCATTGAACGAAGTTGGTGATGTCCACTACGTTGTTGATCGATTTCAAGCCAATGCTACGTAAGCGGGCCTGAATCCATTCTGGAGAAGGGCCAACCTTAACGTCGGTCAACCCGAGGCCCGTGTACCGCAAACAAGCTTGCTCATCTTTTACCTCGAAAGGAATATGCAAGGCATCATCATCTTTCTTAAACTCTTCTACAGATGGCCACAATACACGCTCATTGCGCTCTTGCCGGTGATTGATCGCGGCGATCAGATCACGTGCTGTACCCAAATGCGACATGCCATCAGCACGGTTCGGGGTTAAACCGATCTCGAAAGCGTACTCACTCCGTAGTCCTAAATGCAACGCCCCAGACATGCCAACCTCCGCATCTACTGGTAAGACCATAATGCCATCGTGGTCGGTACCTAGGCCCAACTCATCCTGTGCACAGATCATTCCACGACTCTCTTGTCCTCTGATCTTCGCCTTCTTAATCTTGAGCGGGTCTGCTCCTGTTGGGTTTAGGATCGTTCCCACGGTAGCTACCAGTACTTTCTGTCCGGCCGCCACGTTAGGCGCACCGCAT
>CAZPEQ010000549.1:0-1643 GCA_964585605.1 uncultured Weeksellaceae bacterium
AGGGAACGGTTGTTACCCGTGAATTCAAATTCACCAATGTGGGCAAGCGGCCCTTGTTGATCGCCAATGTGAAGACCACCTGCGGTTGCACGGTGAGTAAGGATTGGCCTACAGAACCGATAGCTCCAGGGGAAGGAGGAAGCCTTACCGTATCCTTCGATAGCGAGGGAAAAAAAGACCTGAATAATAAACCGATCAGTATCATTGCAAACACTTCCCCAGAAACAACGGTGATCCGTTTGATCGCTAATGTGAAGGCACCTAACTGAAAACTCGAATGACGATGAACTACCTCACGATCTTATTGCAAGCCGAAGGCGGTGGAATGGATCTATGGCTCATGATGGGTGCCATCATGGTTGTATTTTACTTTTTCATGATCCGTCCGCAAGCGAAGAAGGCAAAGGAGGCCCGCAACTTTCGCGAATCGTTGAGTAAGGGGGCCAAAGTGGTCACCATTGGTGGAATTCATGGTAAGGTCTCAGAGGTCAAGGATACCGCAGTCCTCTTGGATGTTGGCGGTGGTATGAAGATCAAAGTGGAGAAGAGCGCCATATCAAGCGACAGCTCTGGTGTTATGGATGAGCAAACCGCTAAGCAGGCTGCTAGCGCCTGATCATGTTCAAGGTCGGTATCACCGGCGGTATAGGAAGCGGAAAGTCAACCGTTTGTAAGGTCTTGGAAGTCCTGGGTGTTCCCGTCTTCTATTCAGATCAAGTAGGACGAACATTACTTGGTGAAACGGAAGTCAAGCAACAGGTCGTAAAAGCTTTCGGAGAAGAAGTCTTATCAGCAGGCGAAATAGACCGTAAGCGCCTGGGTGGCATCGTGTTCAGCGATAAGCAGAAGCTGGAGCAATTGAATGCCATCATTCACCCGGCGGTGCGAACCCGATTCTTGAATTGGGCTGAAGAACAAGAGGATGTTCCTTTTGTAGCCCAAGAGGCTGCCATAATGATCGAAAGCGGCGGACATGCATTTGTTGACCACGTGGTATGCGTGGAAGCGCCTGTACCAGTTCGTACTGAACGGGTCATGCAGCGTGATGGAGTGGGGGAAGAGGCAGTGCGAGCGCGCATGTCAGCACAATTGACTGATGAACAAAGGGCTGAATACGCGAACACCATCATTATCAATAATGGTGTTCAACTTGTGATACCACAAGTATTAAAGCTTTATAGGAGTTTCGCTTAAGCGCGTTTCAAATTCTTCTTAGGTAGTGGCCAAAAGAAGGTTGCTTGTTCTAACTCTTGCGCCGTGCAGCGTGCAAGCACCTTGTGCAGAATGTTCATGGTGGCTTGTGCGTCGTTCATGGCTCGGTGATGTCCTTTGAAAGGAATATCCAAGTAATGACATAGGCTAACCAAATTGTAGTGCTCACAATCAGGTAGCGCCTTTCTACACAGGGCCTCCGTACAAATGACCTCCGTGCTAAACGGTTTGCCGAGCCTGGAGAACTCTTGCTCCAAGACCGTCATATCAAAACGGAAATTATGTGCGACAATGGTATGACCTTTCAGCATCTCATGCAACTTCTCCGCACACACGTCTAAACTTGGTGCGTTCTTCACCATGCCGTTCGTAATGCCAGTAAGCATTTGAATGAACTTGGGGATTGGTTCACCAGGGTTTACAATGGAACT
>CAZPEQ010000550.1:0-1639 GCA_964585605.1 uncultured Weeksellaceae bacterium
TGAAGCACTCTTGGATCAAGTGGGCTTAGAGGCTGCTCATTACGACCGCTACCCGCATGAGTTCAGCGGAGGGCAAAGGCAACGTGTGGTGATCGCGCGTACCTTGTGTGTTGACCCCAAGTTGATCATCTGCGACGAGTCTGTTTCCGCATTGGATGTATCGGTACAAGCCCAGGTGTTGAATTTGCTCAATGAGTTGAAAGAAGAACATGGTTTGACCTACGTGTTCATTTCACATGACATGGCGGTTGTGAAGTACATGAGCGACCGTATGATCGTACTGGATAAAGGCGCCATTGCTGAAATGGGCCATGCGGACAAACTTTTCGACGACCCGCAAGCGCAAGCCACGAAGAATCTTATTGATGCTATTCCCGGCAAATCCTAGTCGCACGTGTATGAACGAACTGAACGCATTGAAGCATGCCCTCACTCCCAAGATACTTGGCGGACTGATCTGGCTCAGCGTGTTCTCGTTCGCCGTTGACAAATGTTACCGAAATAACATCGAGACCTTAGATAAGAAACTAAAGAGCCATAGCGATTCTGAGGGTTATTACCAGTATCTACCCACACTTGTGAGCGATACGCTATTCACCCAAATGAGCTATACCCATCATCTGGAAAATGGGAATCACTTGAATTTTTTTATGATCGGTGTTGCGGTCATGCAATCTCCATTCTTCGCCGGTGTTTTAGCCTACACGCACGTTACAGATATAGAGAACGTTGATCTCTACGGGAAGGAATTTTTTATCGGCATGGCTGTGGCGAATGCATTCTACACCGCCACCGCATTCCTCCTCTTGTTCTTGTGCTTGTTCAAACGTTTAGGTAAAGCAGCAACGTTAATCGCCTTGGCGGCTATTTACTTTGGAACGAACGTCGTGTTTTATAGCGCTCGAGATCCCATCACTTCCCACCTTTTCGCCTTCTTCTTGGTTTCTGCATTGATGTATTTGGGTACTCAAAACCGTTTCGAGGGGTTTCTAAAACGTCGCGTTTTCTGGATCGTCATTTGCGGTGGGCTGCTAACATTAGTGCGTATACCGCATATCCTGCTGGTTGGAATCCCCTTCTTGCTTTGGTTAGAACGACCGAAGGATGTAATTGCTCGCGTACAGGATTTTTTGTCCGCTCGAAAAGAGATCATTGGCGGGGTATTGATCATTGGTTCGCTTTGGGCATTGCAATCGGCCTACTGGCATGCCGTAACAGGTAAGTGGTTCGTAAGCACTTACTCATACAAAGGCGAAGGGTTCAACTGGACAGATCCTCATTTGTTCGATGTGCTCTTCAGTCATCAAAACGGTTTTTTTATTTACGCTCCGCTCATGTTCGTTCCTGTCGTATGGGCTTTGGAGCGACTCCTTTTTCATCGGGACTTGACTAATGGCGTGATCTTCGGGTATTTCAGTTTTATTACCGGGCTCTATGGATTCTGGTGGTGTTGGTGGTTAGGCGGATCTTATGGACATCGTGGATTCGTTGACATTCTACCCCTATTATCAGTGCCATTAGCCCAAGTTGTTTCGAAAGTCCGCACCCAACAAACGCCCCTTAAAGTAACGTTGGGCTTGTTGACGTTTATGCTCGTTCTTACCAATTACCACATGAGTGTTATTTACGGGTGGCCGTG
>CAZPEQ010000551.1:0-1632 GCA_964585605.1 uncultured Weeksellaceae bacterium
CAAGAGGTTATGAGCGCAGAACGGGAAGCCACTGAACAGACCTTAACCGAAGTGGGCCGCGAATTGCATGATAATATTGGCCAGCTGCTCACTGCTACGCAAATGGGGTTCAGGAATAACCTAGATGAAGATATTCAGGAAGAAGGGGCTATAGGACGTTCGATGGAAACACTGGAACAAACGATTGAAGAGGTGCGTAGACTAGCGCGATCATTGAATAGCGACCTTTGGCGGGATCGAACGCTAGTGGACGCTATCGCATTTGAATGTGAGCGCCTGAGCCGTATGCGAGTCGTAGCCATGCGATTTGAACACGGCGGAGATGTCTTCGAGATAGACAATGATTCGAAGACCATACTTTTTCGTTGCTTTCAAGAAGTGATCAGTAATGCGATTCGCCATGGACAAGCAAGGAACATTGATGTAGCGCTGTCCGTAAAAGGAGGGCCAGTCCTGAAAATATCTGATGATGGCAGAGGGTTTGACGCAGAAAAGACGACAAAAGGTGCAGGGTTGAACAATATCCGTCGTCGGAGCAGGTTGATAGGATTTACGGCAGAGGTAGATAGTGAAGTTGGAAATGGGTGTGCATGGACTTTTGCTCCTGCAAATAATGTGGCTTTTGAATAGAGAGGCGGTTTGAGCAGGATTGATGTAGTGGTTATAGGTACATTGGGCAACGCAGTAAAGCCAGACATTTCATTTGAGAGTGAATAAGGGGTAATCATACTCAGGTATGGAGAATAAGTGCTTAAGGAATATTGCTCTAGTAGACGATCATCATTTGGTTAGAGAAGGTCTGGCTAGTATGATCAACGGCCTAGATGATTATCGTGTGAGTTTTGAAGCATCCAATGGGGAAGAATTGATCGATAGGCTGGAAGAGCTCAAAGATCCGGACATAATTATTGTTGATCTACACATGCCGGTAATGAATGGTTTCGCAACGCTTGCTTGGTTAAGCAGGAATAAGCCTGATATACCGGCTTTAGCCCTAACCTTTGACGAAACGGAAGATGCTGTGTTAAGGGCGGTTCGGAATGGCGCACGTGGTTTCTTGTTGAAGAATTCACGTAAGGCCTTGTTCAAGAGTGCATTGGACTCTCTCACACTTACTGGATACTTCCATAGTGAATTCGTTCATACGAGCATGCTGGGAAGCCCTGACCTTAGAACCAGTTCAGAAGTAAAACGTGAGCATGTGCTTGAGAAGATCACACCAAGAGAGCACGATTTTCTGGGACTGGTGTGTAGCGACGAAGAATATACCTATGAAGAAATAAGTAAGATCATGGGCGTGCGGCCTCGAACTGTGGAGAATTACCGAGCTGCTTTATGTGACAAATTTCAAATTAGAAGTAAGGTTGGTTTAGTCTTATTGGCAATACGTTCCGGCATTGTCAACATTGGTAACGGAGATTAGGAGCGGGTAGCTACACCTTCTTTTGAACAGTACCTTTACGAGAAACGCCTCTGCATTGCAGAGGCGTTTCTCACTTCAAGATATCTTTTATTGAACCTACGCCATCTGTGCATCAAGGATCTCCGCTAACTTATTCTTCGGCACGGCTCCAACACTGCGCTCAACCTCAACACCATTCTTTAAGAACAGGATCGTGGGTATGCTGCGTA
>CAZPEQ010000552.1:0-1629 GCA_964585605.1 uncultured Weeksellaceae bacterium
AAGACATGGTTAAGTTGGAGGTTGAAGCGATCAAAGAGATCATTCGTCCTTGTGGATTGAGCCCGGCTAAATCCAAAGCTATTTCTGGACTCAGTCATATTCTACTGGACCAACACCAGGGAGAAGTACCGCAAACCTTTGAAGCCTTAGAAGAACTTCCCGGCGTAGGCCACAAAACCGCTTCGGTAGTGATGAGCCAAGCATTCGGGTTTCCTGCATTTCCGGTAGATACCCACATTCATCGCCTTATGCACCGTTGGACATTGACCAATGGGAAGAACGTTACCCAAACGGAGAAAGACGCGAAACGCCTGTTCCCAGAAGAAAAGTGGAATAAATTGCACTTACAGATCATTTTTTATGGCCGTGAGCATTGCCCGGCACGTGGACACGATCCGCATGCATGTAGGATCTGCAAGGAAGTAGGTAGGAGGAGTATGTTTGGTTAAAGGGTTAATGGTTTAAGGTGATTGGTTAACGGATAATGACTAACGAATAACCAGTAGCGACCACATAAATCACGGTTAACAAATAACGATAAGTTCATGCCCGCCGGATACTCCAAAACACCTCTCGCAAAGAAGCTCGGCTTAAAAGAGAACTTCAAGGTCTTGCTTTTCCAAGAGCCCGATAACTACTGGCAGTTGCTGGGTGAATTACCACCTAACGTGGTTCAATTGAAAACCAAGAGAACCGAATCAGCAGATTTTATTCACCTTTTTTTCGTCCGTGCCAAAGCGTTCGAGAAGCATGTATCAAGCTACATTCCAGCTCTGAAGAAAAATGGACTGATGTGGATCAGTTGGCCTAAAGGAGCATCAGGCATTACAATGGATCTGAAACGGGAGCCTATACGAGAACACCTGCTGTCTTTGGGACTTGTTGACGTAAAAGTGGCGGCGGTCGATAAAAACTGGAGTGGCCTTAAATTCGTGTATCGACTAAAGGATAGATAAGCAATGGATCACAACACGGAAGTTGATAATTACATCAAGCAAGCAACTGAAGAACGACAAGAAACATTGCATGTTCTACGCGACCTAATCGCTGAATCCGTGCCGCAATGTGAAGAACTGTTCAAATGGAAGCAACCAGTTTACGCAACCAGTAGAAATTTCTGCTACCTGCGTGCGGCTAAGAACCACGTGAACTTAGGGTTTATGGGATTCGATCATATCAACGACCCCAATGGCTTGCTTGAAGGGGAAGGTTCTCAAATGCGACATATAAAGATCGGCGATCTGAAGAAGTTTGACAGCAGAGAACTTACCCGCATGATCAAGGAAGCTGCACAGCGCAATAAATGAAGTGATACAAGATGGATCGACAACCATGGACCGACCACGTATTTCCAACTGACATTGATCCCGGATGGACAACTAACGTGGTAACACGCTTAGAAGGAACGAGCATTCGTATACGGCATTACATCGACAAGACAAGCGACAATTTGGCTTCTGAACGTGTTGATGGCAATTGGAGCATTAAAGAACATATCGGCCACCTGATCGATCTTGAATTCCTACACAGGCATCGCCTTGATGAATTCGCTGCACTGAAACCCGAACTTACTATGGCTGATATGTCCAATGCACGGACAAATGAGGCAGATCACAATGAACGGTCAAC
>CAZPEQ010000553.1:0-1597 GCA_964585605.1 uncultured Weeksellaceae bacterium
GCTTAGATACCATCAGGGATATCATAAGCCGAAAAGGTGCTGTTCAAAGCGCGGGTTTTGACCGTAAAGAAGCGGCAGAACCTAAGGTTCAAAGTAAATCGCTCTATCAAATACTTCCTGCTGAGCGCACAAAGCAGTACGACATGAAGGCCTTGATCAAAGGCTTGGTAGACAACGGCAAATTCACGGAATATAAAGCGGGTTATGGTAAAAGCATTGTGACGGGGTATGCACGCATAGATGGCTGGAGCGTAGGTATCGTGGCAAACCAACGCACCTTGGTTAAGACGAAGAAAGGTGAAATGCGTTTCGGCGGGGTGATCTATTCCGACAGTGCAGACAAGGCAGCTCGCTTCGTTATGAACTGCAATCAAAAGAACATTCCCCTCGTTTTCTTGCAAGACGTTACCGGATTCATGGTTGGATCTCGTAGCGAGCATGGCGGTATCATAAAAGATGGTGCTAAGTTGGTAAGTGCGATGAGTAATTCGGTTGTGCCGAAATTCACGATAGTAGTTGGCAATAGCTATGGCGCGGGGAACTACGCCATGTGTGGCAAAGCCTACGACCCTAGATTGATCGTGGGGTGGCCAACCGCAAATGTGGCGGTTATGGGTGGTGCACAAGCAGCTAAAGTCCTACTTCAAATTGAAGTAGCATCCCTCAAATCTCGAGGGGAAAAGATCACACCCGAACGGGAGGAAGAGATCTTGACCGATATAAAACAGAAGTACGAGGACAGTACAAGTCCGTACTATGCTGCAGCCCGCCTATGGTTGGATGCGATCATCGATCCGAACGATACGCGAAAATGGGTAAGCATGGGTATTGAAATGGCTGATCAGTCTCCTGCAGAGAAGCCTTACAACCCGGGTGTCATTCAAACATGACCGGAGATCGAAGTAACTTTCCGTCAGGCCAAATGGTCTGGTAACTATGAAGCAAGCATTATTTGCATTTCTCACGCTTACAACTTTGCTCGCCAGTGCTCAAGTGGAATTTTCTGGAATTGTCCTTGATTCGCTTAGCAACGACCCTCTACCCTACGCCTCCGTGCGCCTCCAAGGCACGGATAAGGGAACATCTACCAATGCGATCGGTGAATTCAAGTTGGTACTACAAGAGTTTAAGCCAACAGATAGTCTGGAATTTTCCTTCATTGGATATACCAGTCAGCGTTTGTCTTTGGCATCGATCGGCAAATACATAACGGTGCATCTAAAAGATGTGCAGAATACACTGGATGTATTTGTTGTGCACCCCTTAAAAGCGTCTGAGCAGATAAGGGTTTGCGCGCGAAAAATACCTGCCAACTACCCTACTGAGCCCTACAATACCTATGCGTATTACCGACAGGCTATAAAGGAACAAGCGAAGTACCTCGATTATGCTGAAGCGGTTTTCTTGAGCGATCACACGCGAAATGCGAAAAAGAAGTCAATTCACCAACTGGCGCTTTACCGAAAACCATTCAAGTTGACGGAACTCAACGTGATGAGCAGGCGTGCTGAAAAGCAACGCGCCAAATTCCTGAAAGACAATCCAGAAAAAGCGGATTCAATCCCCTCGTCCGTGACGGAGGCGTTGCGCTCCTCCA
>CAZPEQ010000554.1:0-1579 GCA_964585605.1 uncultured Weeksellaceae bacterium
AGGAGGGAAGTATGTGTGGCTACGGGTTCCTACACTTTCTCGAACGGCCATTGCCACGGAAGGGATCAGACCTGATCGTATATTGAAAGACACGCAAAAACTACTGCGTAGCTCTAAAGCCGAAGTTTTGGTCATTGACCTGCGCGGCACGGGGGGAATGGAATTGCATTTAAGCGAAAAGATCTATCAGCTCTTTGCCACAAACCCATTCAGGGCTCTCGGCGATGTGCAGGTGAATTCGTTCAAGGTGCCAGAAGGAATCGAACCGGATGCCTACCCGAAGAGTGAACTGGATGAATTACACGTTCGGTGTAAGTGGCAAGATGATCACTATGGTTTGGATCAAAAAGACGAAGCTTTACAGCTTGCGTCGCCAGTTAAGAACGCATTCCGAGGCAAAGTCTTTATCATAACCAATGGCGGAACAGTGGAGGCTGGCACAGCCTTAGCGGCTATGGTAAAACGCGATGGACGGGGCCGGATCATTGGAAGAGAGACAGGTAGTAATGGTTTTTCCTTTTGTGGTGGTTCTGGACTGTCCTATACAGGTAGTCGAACAGGTATCAAGTTCGCTGTATCTGTTGTGAATTATAGCCTAGATAGTGGCTCTAAGCCGATCAATGAACGCGGGGTCAAACCTGATCTGCCCATGTACATGCATGTGCAGGATCATGCAGAAGCGGTAATTGAACGCGACTTGCTTATGTTCATACGCGAGTGGGAGTAAAGCACCTATATCCAATTTTTTTCCTGCCCTTGCTCGTGGCTTGCTCAAGTCAAGGGGAAAGAAAAGTTGATACCATTCTGGAATGGGAAGGTGTACCCTTGCAATATGCGCGCATGTTCGCAGTTCAAGCCCGGGGAGAGGATCGATTGGTGCACCTATTCGATAGCGCGGAAGAAGGAAGAGACACCTTAGCTACGTATTTCCTTTCTCCAAATGGCACAAACTCAGATGTGATCACACCTGTGCAGCGGATTGCCACGACCAGCACCACCCATGTTCCGTTCTTTAAATCATTGCAAGGACTTGAGCAATTGGTGGGGTGCGCTTACCTGACACATGTCATGGATACGACCGTATTGGGGCTGATCGATCAAGGGAAGATCATGGAGCTTAGTGACGGCAATCAGATAGACAAGGAACGCCTCTTAATTGCGACTCCTGATATCGTGTTGGCTTTTCCCTTCGGGAATGGTACCGATATGGTCAAATCTACATTCAACGGCCCGGTCTTAAGTGTTACCGAATACTTAGAACCACATCCCTTGGGTCGTGCTGAATGGATCAAGTTTTTTGGGATGCTTTTGAACAAAGAAGAACAGGCAGAAGAACTTTTTACGCGTATTGCGCAACGCTACGATTCCATCAAGGATAGAGCGAATAGGGAAACCGATCGGCCAGGCGTCTTCTTTGGAAGTTACTGGCAGGGTGAGTGGCATGCATCGGGTGGAGGCAGTTACATGGCACGTATCACGCAACATGCTGGGGGCAAGTACCTCTTTGATGACCATGAGGCGACTGCGAACGTGAGTGTCAGTTTAGAAGAATTGGTGGCAAGGAGCCGACAGGCGGATT
>CAZPEQ010000555.1:0-1543 GCA_964585605.1 uncultured Weeksellaceae bacterium
ATGCCGCACGGTTTACAATGACCGAGTTCGACCACACGCAGGCTTTATCGCCAATTTTACCATCAGCACTGGCTGATCCGGATTTGAATGAATACTGCTTTGTTCAGGCTGGCGGAGGATTGCGAACAGTTGTGTTAGCACCGTTCTTGGATGATTTTGCGGATACGGACTTGAACGCGTTGAATAAGGTCGAGTTGGTGATACCTACCAATGATGCCTTTTCTCCTTCCTACCCACCAGCAACACAATTTTTTGCGTTTCGAAAAACGGAGACCGGCGCAGATGCCCTGATCCCGGATCAAACAGGTATTTTTTCCTCTATGCTTGGGCTCCGAGATGATGTTAATGACGAGTACCGATTTAACCTGACCCTTTATTTTCAGGAAATCCTGAACGGAACCCTGGATAACACGGGTATACAGCTTGTTTCAAACAACAGTGGCGTTTCTGTCAACAGAACGATTTTACAAGGTCCGGCGCATCCACTTGAACAGATGCGTATCGAACTTACCTTTACTACCACTAACTGAAACCACTGAACCTCCATGTGTGGAATTGTTGCATACTTGGGTAGCGAGGACGCGTACCCGATTCTGGTAAATGGGCTGAAAAGATTAGAGTACCGCGGGTACGATAGCGCAGGCGTTGCGTTATTGGATAAGCAGTCCCTATCCATCCTAAAGTGTAAGGGTAAAGTGGCCGACCTGGAAAACCATATTGGAGATAGGAGCACCACAGGAACTTCTGGTATAGGACACACACGCTGGGCAACACATGGCCCCCCGAATGACGTGAACGCCCATCCGCACACCTCTTCATCTGGGGATCTGGCCATTATCCACAATGGTATCATTGAGAATTACGCAACCTTGAAGGAAGGTTTGATCAAGCGCGGGCATCAGTTCAGTAGCGATACGGACACCGAAGTATTGATTCATCTGATCGATGATATTCGAAATACAGAAGGTGTGGATCTGCCGGAAGCAGTGCGTTTAGCGCTCACAAATGTGGTTGGTGCGTATGCGATCGTAATCATCTCTGAGGAAGACCCCGATCTGCTGGTTGCTGCACGAAAAAGTAGCCCCTTGGTCATTGGCATTGGCGACAAAGGCCACTACATCGCTTCAGACGCAACACCTATCATTGAGTACACGAAGAACGTTGTGTATCTAGAAGATGGAGAGATCGCAGTGGTCAACAGACACGATGGCTTGACCATTCGCAACATCAAGAACCAGGCGAAAACACCTTACATCCAAGAACTTCAGATGGAACTGGAGCAGTTGGAGAAAGGTGGGTACGAGCACTTCATGCTCAAGGAGATCTTTGAGCAACCAACCAGTTTGGAGAATGCGATGCGCGGCCGCTTGAATGTGAGTAAAGGCACGGTAACACTCGGCGGTATTGTTGATTACGAGCAAAAGTTCCTTTCGGCAAAACGGATCCTGATCGTGGCGTGTGGCACCAGCTGGCATGCCGGATTAGTGGCCGAGTACTTATTTGAGGATATTGCGCGCATACCGGTTGAGGTAGAATATGCCTC
>CAZPEQ010000556.1:0-1542 GCA_964585605.1 uncultured Weeksellaceae bacterium
TTTATGATCTTGAGCTGTTCCTGATTTCAGGTCCGACGGAATGAAGTGGAGTCAGTCCTGCCCCCGGTACTAGAGTAAAAGCACCGAGCTTGGTTATGAGTTCGGTGCTTTTTGTTTGACCCCTGAAACTCTTGATTTGCAGGACGAGAAGCCTGTCCTGAACGCGGAACAAGTGAAGGAAGGCCAGCACCCGCTACAAGAGAAGAAACCTAATACTCGTCCTTAGGTGAGCTTTCGACTCTATCGTCCCAGCTGAGTTGAAATCGCAAAATCTGAACAACGCCAAGCACGATGAAACCAACACTAGCCCAAACCGAAAATTGTTTCCAAAAAAACCTATCACATTCCCCGAAAGCGGTTATTGTAAAGCCGAAATGAAATACGTAGATCTTGCGACACAGCATCAAAAAAATAACACCCGCTGTCAAGAATGCAATTCCAAATCCTAATTTGAGTTGAGTGCTTCGTCCTTCTTTCGTTTTCCATATTCGTTTTCGGAATAAGAACACGGCAAGCAGAATACAAGGGATCAACACGATGTATCCAGGAATAAAGTCATACCAGTACCCCTGAGAGATCGTTGCACCGTTCATAACCCTAAAGTAGTCAAAAGCCAATCTCAATCAGTCGCTCAACTTCAACACACTTACTACTCGTTAAAATGCACTACTGACCACTGATACGAACGAAGCACATGGTTCGTCCTTCCTGCACGATCGTCACTTTTGCGCAGTGGCTGGGGTAGTCGACCTTGTAGCTTTTCATTGCATTGAACAATGCTGGGCCTTCGAATAGGCCTTCACACTCTAAATTACCACTGGGAGCATATCGCTTAACCTGAAACTTGCCTTCATGCTGTTGGACAAGGAACCAAGATCCCGCTCCTTCTCCTGCCAACCACTGCGCATTCGCGGCAATGTTTTCCGGTCGCTTCGGTTCAGGAAGCACTTTAGGTAAGGGCTTCATTGATGGGCCAGTTCCGATACTACCGAATTCGCAGGTACTCGCTCACATCCATGACCAACGACGATGTTCTTCGCATTCAATGCTCTTAGATTGCCAATTGGAGAAGGTGTGACCCGAAACGGAGCACGCAGTTTGAGCCGTTCAAATAGCGGGGTTTTACCTGCGAGCAAGACCGTATTAACGAAACGCGAGCAGTTAGTTCCCTCTTGCACAAACGGGCCATATGGAATACTATCATGCTCCTGCATTTTGGTGGCTTGTTTGAAGGCCGTATCAAAATCAACGCGTGTTACCGCCCCATGAATAGGCCCATCGCCATGCACTGCAGGATTATCGAATAATTCTTGAAGGATGCTACGCGTATTGAGCAGAGTCGTTCCATTTCGTTTCGCCTTGATCCTGATCATTAAATCATGATCAGTATGCGCACTGCGCACTCGACCGTGCCCATGCGGCGTATGGTATCGGCCAAAATCAAAATAGTGACAGCGCCCATCTTTATCAGCGATAAGTACCAATGCAGCATGGCCTACTTTGTAGTATCCTCTTCTATTAACGCGCAACAGACGCATTAAT
>CAZPEQ010000557.1:0-1530 GCA_964585605.1 uncultured Weeksellaceae bacterium
CGCAGAAAAAGATCCTGCTCCACTTGGAGCAGGATCTTTTCGTTTTACGACTTACCCTGCCGCAGGTATAAGTAGAAATTGAGCATTACGCTCATGGCTAGTGTAACGTAGAGGATTTTTTCGAGGTTGTAAGAGCCAACATCTAAGTCAGGACCAATACGCGCACGGCCTGCCTGCAGTGCAATGGGAATAGGTTCAAAAGCCCTTCCTATCTCATCTGTGCCCAATTGCCCGGTAGGATTATCACCGAATGTGAACAGCTCTCCGGCTTCGTTTCTTGCTATGGATTGAAAGCATCCTGCACCAATATCCTGTATGTTCTCCAAACCGGGTATTTGTACCGGGTCTTTATGGCTCACGGTGTCCCCAGTAGCAAGCATACCGAAGTGATTCCGCCCCCAGCCCCATACATGCCCTGTACTGTCAACAGCCAAGGTGTGCCAACTGCCGCAAGCTATCTTTTGAATGGGAGGTAAATCCACCATTCGTTCAATGCCATCAATTTTATCAGGGGTGCTTTCCTTGATCTGCGTCGACGGTTCAGAACCCCACCGCCAAACATTTCCTTGTTCGTCCAGTGCGATGGAATGATGCCAGCCCACAGCTACTTGCTTAATGTTTGGAAGCCCCTCTATTTTGCGGGCATGTACCTGTTCTTCATTCTCCCGGTGCCCTAGTTCACCAAACGCGTTCCCGCCCCAGCTGTATATCACTCCATGTGCGTTTAGAGCTAGGGTGTGATAGCCTACGCTAACTACATCAATTATTTCGTCCAGGAGTGCACCAGTTTCCGTTCTTACCGATTGAGGTGTTTTCGTGTGCTCCTTCGTACCATTACCCAATTCGGCGAAATAGTTATGACCCCAAGTAAGCACGGTACTGTCCATGCGAAGGCCTACAGAGTGGAGATGTCCTCCTTCAATTGCAAGAAAACGGTCTCCTGTATGCAGTCGATGGGGTTTGTTCAGGTGATCAGCGCTTTGACTGCATTGACCATAGTCGTTTCTCCCCCAGGCCCACAGCGCGCCAGATGAATCTACCGCCAAAGAATGGTCGTATCCTCTAGACATGGTCTTGATACCAGGCAGTCCGGGGACACGTATAGGTATGGAACTATTTTCGAATGAGCCAATGCCCAATTGTCCAAAGTTATTTCGGCCAACTGTCCAAACTGACCCGTCAGGTTCTAAGATCAGAGCATGACCATTCCCCCCATCTAAGCATTGGGAGTAGGTGTTCAACGAGAAAAAAATGAGCGCAACAAGTATCCAGTTCCGATCACGAATGGTGTAACGTGTTTTCATGATCGAGTCGTGTGTATAAAATTATAGCGTTGAGGTGAATAAACTTATTGCTTTAGATGGTAATCTTCAGGTATTCAAAATAAAAGATCCCGCCATCCTGCACGATGGCATGGAAGCGGGATCTTTAAAATTTGGTATTAGGGCCGTTAGTGCTCCTGGTCAAAGTAGATCTTGTAGAACTTGCGACCATCGGCTTCTTCGCCACGTTCGATCAACTGACGATTAC
>CAZPEQ010000558.1:0-1523 GCA_964585605.1 uncultured Weeksellaceae bacterium
CGCAAGCCATAAAGCACAATATGCTCTTCTACTTCTTCCACGACACGAGTTAATCTTGGTTTGTTCGCTGACTTTTGTCGTTGATCCGGGAAATTGGGATGAGGTAAAGAGCCAACGTCATAGTCGTTGATCTCACGATATGGCATTTGATACAGGTTCAACGCTTTTCCTTCTGCAGGGGTTAATGTACTCCCATCTTTTCGTATTGCGAGTTCATGATTCATCCACGGTTCATGGCTGACCACGATTTTGCCATCACCACTTACCACTACATCCATTTCTAGCCAATCCAGCGCTTGCCGTGTAGCCAGCTTGAAACCTGGTATCGTATTTTCAGGCATAAGACCCCGCGCTCCGCGGTGACCATGTACTTCAGTGCGTGTTGGCGTATTCATGCAGGAATGGATGCTAAGGGTAAGAAGCCCAACAAGTAAGAAGCGGATGTTAGAGTTTACCATCTTTCGCGTCTTGAATGAGTTTATCGGCTAGTACTTCAGCCAACTTTCGTTTGCTCTCAATGGTCCAGCCAGCTACATGCGGGGTAAGGAGCACATTCGGATGTTCGAATAACTTGTGGGAGGTTGTGGTGTTGATTTTTACCTGTTGGAAGGAAGTTGACTCATATTCCAACACATCCAAGCAGGCACCAAGCACTTGTTTACCGTTAAGTGCAATGAGCAGATCTGCGGTACTAACGATCTTACCGCGGGCGGTATTAATGAACCAGAATGGTTTTGCGAAAGCGTCGATGAACGCACCATTCACCATGCCATCCGTCTCTTGGGTAAGCGGTGTATGAATGCTTAACACATCAGCACGTGCTTGGATTTCTTCTAGCGAACTGGCTTGTGCATACTGATCGCCGTAGTCCTCACGATACTTGTCGTAGGCAAGAACGGTTACGTCAAAACCTTGCAGTCTTTGCGCAAAAGCGGTGCCCATTCTACCGTAGCCTATAATACCGACAGTTTTGCCCGCTAGTTCCATTCCACGATGTGCTTCTCGATCCCAATGTCCCTGACGAACGGAGTTGTTGGCGGCACACACCTTATTCATTAATGCGAGCAACATGCCCATCGCGTGTTCCGCAACTGCTACTCGATTCCCCTCTGGAGAAGAATAGCAACTGACCTTTCGTTCAGTACAGGCAGAGACATCAATGTGTTCCATGCCAGCTCCTGATCGGGCAATGAACTTTAAGGTAGGCACAGCATCCAAAAAATCGGCAGTGATCGATATGCGACTGCGCAATGCAATGCCATCTACTTCTTCCAGCAGTTTTGGTAGTGCCGCGGGGATTGTTTGCTCTAGGTGAACGCAGGTGTGGCCCGCTGCTTCAAGACGCTCTTGAAAAGCAGGATGTAACGTATCTATTAAGCCCACCTTCATCCTATAGGTAATGCATCATAAAACAGCTTGCCCACCCAGAAATACACTACCAAACCCATGATATCGTTCATGGTGGTAATGAAAGGCCCGGTGGCCAAAGCAGGGTCCACTTTGAAACGATCGAGCACCAACGG